>CAYMXX010000046.1:0-8203 GCA_964394545.1 uncultured Clostridium sp. | reverse complement strand
CTTTTTGTATTAAGCTTTTTGCATATGCTTCGTATATTTCTTTTCTTTGGCTTTGTTTATATGGTCCATAGTTTCCTATCTCTTCTGTTTCTGATATTACTCCTTCATCTGGTGTGATTCCAAAATCTTTTAATCCATTTACTATTTGTTCTACACCATTTTCTATTTCTCTTTTTTGGTCTGTATCTTCTATTCTTAAAATAAATACTCCGTTTGATTGCCCAGCTATTTTTCTATCTATAATACTTCCAAAAAGTCCTCCTATATGTATAAATCCTGTTGGACTTGGGGCAAATCTTGTTACCATTGCTCCTTCTTCTAAATTTCTTTCTGGATACTTTTCTTCATAATATGAAATATCTTTTGCATCCGGAAATATAAGTTCTGCTAATTCATTAAAATCCATATTTTTTTATAACTCCCTTCATATCATTTTCTTTTCCTTCTATTTGTTTTAATAATTCCATTTGAGCTTTTGCTCTTATTAAATTATGATTTTCTATTTCTTTGTCTACATTAAAATATACATCACCATTTAAATAGTCTGCTAGGAATCTTATTGCATTTTCATATGTCATCATCCATACTCCTAGTGGTAACATTTCTAATTCTTCTTTTGTTATAATATCTTTAACCTCACTTAAAAAGCCTTTTGTATATGCTTCAAATCTATTTATATCTGCATATATTTTAGATGTATCTTGCTCGTCCTCTTTTGCTATTGTAATTCCTGTTCTTAATCCTTCTCCGAAATCATATGCAATAGCTCCTGGCATTACTGTGTCTAAATCTATTAAACACACTGCTTTGTCTGTATTTTTATCAAATAAGATATTACTTAATTTTGTGTCATTATGAGTTACCCTAAGTGGAATTTCTTTTGACTGTAATTTATTTGTTATTATATTTGTTTTGTTAATTCTGTTTTCGTCTGTTAAGAAATTGATTGCATCTTGTGCAAGTTCAAATCTTTCTTTTCTTTTAGTATTATTTTCTTTGCTTGAAAGTGCTTCTTTTAATTGGTTAACTCTGTTTGGAGTATAATGAAATTTAGGTATTATTTCATATAGCTCATCTGCTGGGAAACCATCTAGATTTTTTTGGAATCTTCCTGCTGCTTTTCCTGCTTCTTCTAGTATTTCCATGCTATCTGTTGTTAAATATGTTTTTGTATTATCAATAAATTCTTCCATCCTCCAGTTTTCGTTATATATTGAATTAGGATTTTGATCTATAGTATCTATCATTGTAATTGTAAGTCTGTCCGTATTTTCTCCTTTTTCTATTGCTTTTTGGTTCATATATTTTGTTATTTTTTTAATATTTGCCATAAGCTCTGGTAAATTTGGAAAAACATTTGTATTAACATATTGTAGAATATATTTTTTTTGCTCTTCTTCTTTTGTTTTGTATGTAATAGCATAAGTTTTATTTATATGCCCACTATTACATGTTTCTATTTTTATTGGTTCTCCTTCAATATTAAAATTTTTTGCTATTTTTATTAATTCTTCTTTTTTCATTTTTTACCTCACAAATACAAATTTTGACTTTATAATTATACTATTTAAACTTGTAAAAGTAAAGGGAAAAAGAAAATAATACCAAGACGACAAAGTCTTGGTATTACTGTGTTTTGTTACACTTCCATAATTATTGGTAGAATCATTGGCTCCCTTTTTGTTTTTTTATAAATGTAATCTCTTAAATCTTCTCTTAATAAAGATTTTATTGTTGCCCAATCTGTTATGTGCTTTTCTTCAAATTCAGAGATTTTTGCTCTTAATAATTTTTTTATTTCTTCCATTAAATTTTCAGAATCTCTAACATATACAAAACCTCTTGATAACACATCTGGTCCTGCAACAACTGTTCCTGTTACTGAATCCATAGTTAACACTATTATAATTAATCCATCTTGTGATAAACGCTGTCTATCTCTTAATACAATATTTCCAACGTCTCCAACTCCTAATCCATCTACCATTACTCTTCCAACTGGTACTGTACCTGCAAGTTTTGCTTCATATTCATTTAATTCTAACACTCTACCATTTGTCATTATAAATATATTTTCTGGTATTATCCCTACTTTTTTAGCTGTTTCACTGTGTGCTATTAATTGCCTATATTCTCCATGTACTGGTATAAAATATTTTGGTTTTACAAGACTTATCATTAATTTTTGTTCTTCTTGGCAAGCATGTCCTGATACATGTATGTCCTCTAAGGCATTATATACAACTTCTGCTCCAATTTTCATTAAATCGTCTATTACTTTTGAAACTGCATTTTCATTTCCTGGTATTGGATTTGCTGATATTATTATTAAGTCATTTGGTGTAATTTGGACTTTTTTATGTTCCCCTGATGCCATTCTTGTTAAAGCAGACATTGTTTCTCCTTGACTTCCTGTTGTTATTATTGTAAGTCTGTCATCTGGATATGATTTTATCATATCTATATCTATAAAAACATTGTCTGGTACTTTAATATAGCCAAATTTTCTTGCAGTTTCAATTGTATTTATCATACTTCTTCCACATATTGCAACTTTTCTTCCATATTTAACTGCCGAATTTACTATTTGTTGTACTCTGTGTACATTAGATGAGAATGTTGCTACAACTATTCTTTTTGTACAATTAATAAACAGCTTGTCTAACACTTCTCCTACTGTACTTTCAGACATTGTGTATCCTTTTCTTTCAGAGTTTGTACTGTCAGACATTAGTGCTAGAACCCCTTTATTTCCTAATTCTGCAAGTCTACCAAAATCCATCATTTCGCCATCTATTGGAGTATAATCTATTTTAAAATCTCCTGTGTGAACTACAACCCCTGCTGGTGTGTGAATTGCAAGTGAACATGCATCTGGTATACTATGTGTAGTTCTTATAAATTCGACCTGCATGCTTCCTAATTTTACAGTTTGTCCTGGATTAACAACTTTTAATTGAGTGCTTTTTAATAATCTATGTTCTTCTAGCTTATGCTCTATTAATCCAATTGTAAGTTTTGTTGCATATATTGGAACATTAATTTGTTTTAATAAATATGGTATTGAACCTATATGATCTTCGTGTCCGTGTGTTATAACTAGTCCTCTAATTTTTTCTTTGTTTTTTTCTAGATATGTTAAATCCGGAATAACTAAATCTATTCCAAGCATATCATCTTCTGGGAATGCCAATCCACAATCTACTAATACTATATCGTTTCCATATTCAAATACTGTAATATTTTTTCCTATTTCTAGTAATCCACCTAATGGTATTATTTTTAATTTTTCTTTTTTAAATCTAAATTGTTCTCCTTGTTGATTATTATTCGTTCTTCTTTTTGTTGTTGCCTTTTTTGTTATTTTTTTATTGTTATCTTCTTTTTCTATTTCTTTACTTACCACTTTATTTTTTGCTTTGTTTGTTTTATTGACTCTTGGTCTGTATTTTCTTTTTGGTCTTTCTGCTTTTGCATTGTTGCTTAAATTTTCTTCCATTATATATCTCTCCTTTTCTTTTCCTTTTGTATAACATTTTTATATCTCAAATATATGCTAATTTACACACCACAAAATTAGCTAACATTTTTTTAATTGAATAATTGCATCATTTATCCAATAAAAATAGTTTAATATTTTTAACTAATAATTTTATATTTACCATTTTTTCTCATAAATTAGTTTAATTAATTTTTACAAATATTAATTCTTAAAAATGTAATTCTCTCTCCATACATTTTTATAATATTGTTTCCAAAATCATTAGTTATTTATACAAAAATCTCATACTCGGCCTATATTTTAGACACAAACTAAAATTAATTATACTATGTTTTTTTATATTTGTCAAACTCAACTCTGTAACACATTTTTTGTTTTTGAATAATATATAACATACTAACAACTAAGGCTTAAGCAGTTTATTATTGTAGCCTTAACGTATGGTTGTACTTACTTAAAGGGAGGTGAAATCATGCCAGAAAATAGAGGAGGATGCGGATGCGGCTTTGGATTCGGTGGTGATTGCTGCTGGATTATAATAATCCTTATATTACTTTGCTGCTGCTGTGGTGGAAATAATAATGGATGTTGCTAATTACATTTATTAATTTGTTATTAAAACAAAAAAGTTACCTATATTTAAATAGGTAACTTTTTAATTTATTTTCGTCTATCTGCTTTTCTTCTGTCAGCTTTTCTTTTATCAAGTTCAACAGGTTCATTTGACTTTCTTCTTTGTAGTGTTCTTCTTTCTGTTTTTCTTCTATCGTCAAATATTTTTCCTTCTTTATCTGTAATCATGTTTATCACCTCATACTTCTTTTGTATAATATGAGTATATTATAACTAAATACATCTTGTCAACACTTTTTATTAGTACATTCCTTCCATTCCTTGTGGCATTCCTGCATTTGCATGGTCACATCCACACTCTTTTTCTTTTTTATCTGTTACTACACTTTCTGTTGTAAGAATCATTGATGCTATGCTTGCTGCATTTTGAAGTGCACTACGAGTTACTTTTGTTGGATCTACAATTCCAGATTTTTTCATATCAACATATTCTTCTTTTGCTGCATTAAATCCAATTCCTGCTTCACTTGATTTTATTTTATTTAATATAACAGCGCCTTCTAATCCTGCATTTGTTGCAATTTGTCTTACTGGTTCTTCTAATGCTTTTAAAACTATTTTTGCACCTATTTTTTCTTCTTCTGATAAATCATTTATACATTTTTCTACTGATGGCATAATGTTTACAAGTGCTGTTCCTCCACCTGCAACTATCCCTTCTTCTACTGCAGCTTTTGTTGCAGATAAAGCATCTTCAATTCTTAATTTCTTTTCTTTCATTTCAACTTCTGTTGCTGCTCCAACTTCTATTACAGCTACTCCACCAGCTATTTTTGCTAAACGTTCTTGTAGTTTTTCTTTATCAAATTCACTTGTTGTTTCTTGTAACTCATTTTTTATTTGTTTTATTCTTGCTGATAGCTCATCTTTGTCTCCTGCCCCATCTACTATTATAGTATTTTCTTTTTGTATTTTTACTTGTTTTGCTCTACCTAATTGTTCAATAGTTGTATCTTTTAATTCTAACCCTAAATCTGAAGTTATTACTTCTCCTCCTGTTAGAACAGCTATATCTTCTAACATTTCTTTTCTTCTATCTCCAAATCCAGGTGCTTTAACTGCTACAACATTTAGCACTCCTCTTAATTTGTTTAGTACTAATGTTGATAGTGCTTCACTTTCTATATCATCTGCTATTATTAATAGTTTTCCTGATTGTTGCATTAAACCTTCTAATAGTGGTAGAATTTCTTGAATATTGCTAATTTTTTTATCTGTTATTAGTATATATGGATTTTCCATTACTGTTTCCATTTTGTCTGTATCTGTTACAAAATATGGTGATATATATCCTTTATCAAATTGCATACCTTCTACAACATTCAATCCTGTTGTTGCTGTTTTTGATTCTTCTATTGTAATAACTCCATCTTTTGAAACTTTTTCCATTGCTTCTGCAATTAGTTCTCCTATTTCGTTACTATTTGCTGAAATACTTGCAACTCTTGCTATATCTTCTTTTCCGTTTATTTCTGAGCTTATTCCTTTTAAACCTTCTACTGCTGAACTTACTGCCTTGTCGATTCCTCTTTTTATAGCCATTGGATCTCCACCTGCAGCTACATTTTTTACGCCTTCTTTAATTATTGCTTGTGCTAAAACTGTTGCTGTTGTTGTTCCATCTCCTGCTATGTCATTTGTTTTTGTTGCAACTTCTTTAACTAATCTAGCACCTATATTTTCATATGGGTCATCTAATTCAATTTCTTTTGCTATTGTAACACCATCGTTTGTAATAAGTGGTGCCCCAAAGCTTTTATCTAATACTACATTTCTTCCTTTTGGTCCAAGTGTTACTTTAACTGTATCTGCCAATTTATTAACACCGTCTAGCATTTTCTTTCTAGCATCTTCTCCAAATTTAATTTCCTTTGCCATAAAAATCTCTCCTTTATAATAAATATTTCATTCGTTTTGTCATTAATCTACAATTGCTAATACATCTTCCTGCTTAACTATTGTATATTCTGTTCCTTCATATTTTACTTCTGTCCCAGAATATTTATTTATAATAACTCTGTCACCTTCTTTTATATTCATTTTTACTTCTTCTGTTCCTGGTCCTACTGCTACTACTTCTGCTATTTGTGGTTTTTCTTTTGAACCACTTGATAGAATAATTCCACTTTTTGTTGTTTCTTCACTTTCTACCATTTTAATTAATACTCTATCTGCTAATGGTTTAATCATAATCACATTCCTCCTTTTGATTTGATTATTTGTTGTTTTTTGTAATATTTTAGCAGTCGAGTTGTTCGACTGCTAATAATTTATACCCATTCATATAAAAAGTCAATAGGTTTTATTAATTTTATTCAGATTTTTTTGTATTATGATTTAAACTAAATTCTTCTTTTAACTTTTAAATAATCTTTTAACGCTGATTGTAATATTTTAGAAAAATTTACATTTTCTTTTTCTGCCAATTTATTTAGCCATTGTGGTATTGTTAAAGTTTTTTTAACTGATTGTTCATCAAGTTCATTTCTTACTAATGGCATCCATACATTTACTAAAATTGCTTTCTCATTGCTTTTACATTTTATTTTTTCTAATGGTGTTGGTTTAGGAATATTCTCGTTTTCTTGTTCCATATCATATAATACTAATCCCAATACTTCTTCAGCATTTTTTATTGCTTCTTCAGTTGTATCTGCACATGACAAACAACCTGGCAAATCTGGAAAACTAATACTTATACCATCTTCTGCATAATCAAATACAGCCACAAATTCATAACTATCTTTCATTTCAAATTCCTCCTATTTAAAAATTATTCCCGATTGTTTTGAAATATTTTTTAATGTACCTATTGGTATTGTTTTTTTACTAGTAGACACCGTCACTATTTTTTTAGAATTTTCTTTTACAAATTGATGATGACTACCTCTAATTCTTTTTTCGTACCATCCGTATTCTAATAATATTTCTATTACTTCTTTTGGTGAATAACTTTTCATTATTATTCCTTCTTTCTTTATATTATATACGTGTTTTTTATACGTGTCAATTTTTTCATTTTAAGTTTCTTATTAATTATTTATTGTTTTGGATTTTTTATAAGATTTAAAATTTAAATAGAAAACAAAAAGGGACTATAAAATTTAATTTTATTAGCCCCCTATTTAATTATTTTTTTATATTACATTTAGAAAATTTAAGTTCTTTAATCTTTGTAAATTATATGTTCTTTATAATTAATTGTCAATGCTTTAATATTTCAAATCTATGTTTTCTTTTCCTGCTATTTCTTCAAATTGTTTTAATATTTCTGACGTTAAATATATTGCTCCACATGGTAATATTTTATCTCCATTTTTTACGCTTATTGCTATATTATTTCTATCTCCTGAAAAGAATTTTATTGCTCCTCTTAGTTTTGATTTTTGTTCTTCTGTTATATTGGTTATATTGATTGTTACCATTTTCGAACAGACAGAGCCGTCTGCCCCTACATATGTTGCATTCATATTTTTTTGTATAGATGCAGAGTCTGCGTGTACTTTATTTATTATTGCGTTTTCGTTAAATTCTGTTATGCTATTTGCAACTATTTTTACGTCATCATCTTCTCTTATGCTTAAGCGTCCTTCTATTAGTACTATGTTTTCTTCTAGTAATATATTTTGTGCTTTGCTATAACAACTATCAAATACTATTATTTCAGTAGTTCCATACAGATCTTCTACTGTTATAAATGCCATTAGTGTATTTTTCTTTGTGTATTTTTTCTTTATAGAGTTTATTATTCCAACATATTTTACTTGTTTTCCGTCTTGGCTAAAGTCACTTTGTTCTTTCATTTGTATCATTTGAAGTGTATTTATTGTTGATACTTTTTCTATACTATTTCTATATTTTTCTAATGGATGCCCAGATATATAAATTCCTAGCATTTCTTTTTCCATTGATAATAATTCTTTTTCGTCAAATTCTTTTAATGTTGTAAATTTATATTTCATACTTTCTATTTTTTCATCTTCTGTATTTCCTAAGTCAAACATTGTTACTTGTCCTTGCATTGTTTTTCTTGATGTATCATTTATTGTATCTATTATTGTTTCAAAT
>CAYMXX010000045.1:0-8846 GCA_964394545.1 uncultured Clostridium sp. | reverse complement strand
TACTTCAAAGTATTCTTCTTAAAGGAATTTATTGTTTATTTTTCAATGTACTTTTTTACGTTCTTTGCCGAACGCAAGAATTATTTTAGCACAGGTTTATATACCATGTCAACACTTTTTTAAAAAAAATTTAAAAAAATTACAAGAAATTTTTTCTTGTAATTTTTAGTGTTGATTTCAAGCCATTTTGATCATTTTTTACCCTTATCTTTTTGCTTCCACTTCGCAATATTTGCATCTATATACTTTATTTTCTTTATCTGATAGTTCAAATATTTGGTCTATTTCTCTTTCTACTGTTGTTATGCATCTCGGATTTTCGCATTTAACTATATTTACTAATCTTTCTGGTAATTCCATATGGGTTTTATTTATAATTTTCCCATCTTTTATTATATTAACTGTAATGTTTGTATCTATGTATCCTAAAATATCCATGTTTACATCTATGTCGTTATCTATTTTTATTATGTCTTTTTTGCCTGTTTTTTTGCTTTTTACATTTTTAATAATAGCAACTGAACATTCTAATTCTTCTAATTTCAAATATTTATATATCTCCATGCTTTTTCCTGCTTCTATGTGGTCAATCACTATTCCATTTGTAATACTATCTATATTCATTAAAATTTCTCCTTTATTTTCGGGTGGACAGTGTTGTCCACCCCTACATATTTTTATTCTATTTCTAATAGTTTCAATATTAATGCCATTCTAATATATCTTCCATATTCTGCTTGTTTAAAATAACATGCTCTTGAATCTTCGTCTACTTCTTTTGAAATTTCATTAACTCTTGGTAATGGATGCATTATACATAAATTTGATTTTGCATTTTTTAGTTTTTCTTCATTTAATATATAGTAGTCTTTTAATCTTATATAATCTGCTTCATTAAAAAATCTTTCTTTTTGTACTCTTGTCATATATAGGATATCAAGTTTATCTATATATTCTTCTATGTCTTGTGTTTCACACCATTCGATATTGTTTTTATCTAGTACATTTGTTTTAATGTAGTCAGGTATTTTTAATTCTTCTGGAGATATTAATATGAATTTTATATTTTTATATCTAGACATTGCTGTAATTAGTGAATGTACTGTTCTTCCAAATTTTAGGTCTCCACAAAGTCCTATTGTTAAATTTTCCAATCTTCCTTTTTCTTTATTTATTGTTAGTAAATCTGTTAGTGTTTGTGTCGGATGATTATGTCCACCATCCCCTGCATTTATTATTGGTACTCTAGAAACTTCACTCGCTACCATTGGAGCTCCTTCTTTTGGATGTCTCATTGCTATTATATCTGAATATCCATTTACAACTCTAATTGTATCTGAAACAGTTTCTCCTTTTGAAGTAGAACTGTTACTAGCATCCGAAAAGCCTATAACATTTCCTCCTAATCCTAGCATTGCAGATTCAAAACTAAGTCTTGTTCTAGTACTTGGTTCAAAAAATAATGTTGCTAGTATTTTATTTTTACATTTTTCAGAATATTTTTCTTTGTTGCTCATTATATCTTTAGCTGTTTCTATTAATTCATCAATTTCTTCTACTGATAAATCTTTAATATCAATTAAATTCCTCATTTTTGCTCCTTTCTTTTTTTGCACAACCTGAAATCAGCTGTGTAAATTGTAGTTTGTATGATTGATGTGAGAGGTGTGATGTGGGAAGTGTGATTAAATTTGTTTGTCTAAAATTATTGCAGATGTTGTAGGGGTCGACGACTCTGTCGACCCACAACCCGTTAGGAATACCCAAAATTATAATTCAAGAAATTTTTGCGATGCATTCGGGCGGACAGGGTCGTCCGCCCCTACAGAACCAGCGAAACATTGACCCTATAAATCACATTTCACACATCTAACCTCTCACATCTCTCATACAAATTACAATTTATTCGTCTATTGTTGATATGCATAGTGTTATTTCTTCTAGTACGTCTAGTAGAACTCTTACTGTATCTAATGCTGTAAACATTGCTACATTGTTTTCTACTGCGCATCTTCTTATTTTAAATCCATCTGTTTCTTGGTCTATTGAATCTATATCTCTTGTATTTATTACATAATTTACATATCCTTTTCTTATAGATTCTAGTATTTCTTCGCTTCCTTCACTAATTTTTTCTTTAGCTCTTGTACGTATTCCGTTTTCTTTTAAGAATTTTGCTGTTCCTTTTGTTGCTTCTATATTAAATCCTAAATTGTAAAATCTTCTAACTAATTCTAAACCATCTTCTTTGTCTTTATCTGCAAGTGTTACAAATATAGTTCCATAATTTGCTACATTCATGCCTGATGATTGAAGTGCTTTATATAGTGCTCTTTTTAAAGTTTTGTCATATCCTATTGCTTCTCCTGTTGATTTCATTTCTGGAGATAAATATGCATCTATTCCTGTTATTTTTGAGAATGAAAATACTGGTGCTTTTACATACCATTTTTGTTTTTCTTTTGGATATACATGTATAATTCCTTGTGCTTTTAAACTTTTTCCAAGCATTGCAAGTGTTCCTATATCTGCTAAAGGATATCCTGTTGCTTTTGATAGGAATGGTACTGTTCTTGAAGATCTTGGATTTACTTCTATTACATATACATTATCTTCTTTATCTACTATAAATTGAATATTATATAGTCCTACAATTCCTATTCCAAGTCCTAGTTTTACTGTATATTCTAATATTTTTTCTTTTGCTTCTTCGCTTATACTAAATGTAGGATATACACTTATACTATCTCCTGAATGTATACCTGTTTTTTCAACGTGTTCCATTATTCCTGGAATAAACACATCTCTGCCATCGCATACGGCATCCACTTCTAGTTCCCTACCTGTAATATATTTATCTACTAAAACAGGTTGTTCTGTATTTATTTCAACTGCAGTTTTTAAATATTTTTCTAATGCTTTTTTGCTTCCTACTATTTGCATAGCTCTTCCTCCAAGCACATAGCTTGGTCTAACCAACACAGGATAGCCTATTTCTTCTGCTGCTTTTATTCCATCTTTTATACTTGTTACTGCTTTTCCATTTGGTTGTGGTATTTCTAGTTCTTCCATTATTTTTTCAAACGCATCTCTATTCTCTGCTTTTTCTATTGCTTCGAAATCTGTACCTATTATTTTTACTCCTAATTTCATTAAACCTTCTGCAAGATTTATAGGTGTTTGTCCTCCAAGTGATGCTATTATTCCTTCTGGTTTTTCCTTGTCTATTACATTCATAATATCTTCTATTGTTAAAGGTTCAAAATATAATTTATCACTTGTTGTAAAGTCTGTTGATACTGTTTCTGGATTGTTATTTATTATTATTGCTTCATATCCAGCTTTTTTTATTGTTGTTACTGCATGTACTGTTGAATAGTCAAACTCTACACCTTGTCCTATTCTTATTGGTCCAGAACCCAAAACTATTATCTTTTTATCTTTATGATGCGGGTCACTATCTGGCATAGTGTTTTCTCCATTATATGTTGAATAAAAATATGGAACATATCTTTCTTCGTTTACTGGAGCAGTATTTATCATTCTATAATTTGGATATATATTGTTTTCTTTTCTAAACAAGTAAATATCTGATTCTGTTTTATTCCATAGTTTTGCTATGTATTTATCGCTAAATCCCATTTTTTTAGCTTCTTTTAATACTTCTACATCCATAGAGTTTTCTTTTACTTTGTTTTCTAAATCTACTATGTTTTTGAATTTTTCTAGGAAGAATATTGTTATTTTTGTTATATCAAATATTGTTTGAAGCGAAGTTCCTCTTCTAATTAATTCTGCTATTGCAAAAAATCTATCATCTCTTCCGTCTTTTATGTATTCTAGTAATTCTTCTGTTTTCATATTATCAAATTTTGGTAAATATAAATGACAAGCTCCTATTTCCATTGATCTTATACCTTTTAGTATTCCCTCTTCTAGAGTTCTTCCTAAACTCATTATTTCTCCAGTTGCTTTCATTTGTGTTCCTAATTTATTAGAAGCTGTTGTAAATTTATCGAAAGGAAATCTTGATATTTTTGTTGCTATATAGTCTAATTGTGGTTCTAAATTCGCTGGTGAATTTACTATATCAATTTCGTTTAAATTCATTCCCATTGCAACTTTAGCTGTTACTCTTGCTATTGGATATCCACTTGCTTTAGATGCCAAAGCTGATGAACGTGATACTCTTGGGTTTACTTCTATTAAGTAATATTCTGAAGAATTTGGATTTAATGCAAATTGTACATTACATCCACCTTCTATTTTTAATGCTCTAATTAATTTTAAACTGCTTTCTTTTAACATATTAAAATCGTGTTCGTTTAGAGTTTGAATAGGTGCTACAACCATAGAATCTCCTGTGTGAATTCCTACTGGGTCAATGTTTTCCATGCCACATATTGCAATTGCTTCGTCACTTGCATCTCTCATTACTTCAAATTCTATTTCTTTATATCCTTTTACACTTTTTTCTATTAATACTTGATTTGTTGGAGAAAGTTGAAGGGCATTTTTCATTATTTCTTTTAATTCTTTTTCATTTTCTGCAAATCCTCCACCTGTTCCTCCTAATGTAAATGCTGGTCTTAAAACTACTGGATATCCAATTTCTTCTGCTGCTTTTACTGCTTCTTCTATTGAATATGTTATTTCTGATGCTATTACTGGTTCGCCTATTGATTCGCAAAGTTCTTTGAATTTTTCCCTATCTTCTGCACACTCTATACTTTCAAGGCTTGTTCCTAAAAGTTTTACTTGGCATTCTTGTAAAATTCCTTTTTTAGCAAGTTGCATTCCTAAATTAAGTCCTGTTTGACCTCCTAACCCTGGTATTATTGCATCTGGTCTTTCATATCTTATTATTTTTGCTACATATTCTAATGTTAATGGCTCCATATATACTTTATCTGCTATAGTTGTATCTGTCATTATTGTTGCTGGATTTGAATTTACAAGTATTACTTCATATCCTTCTTCTTTTAAGGATAAGCATGCTTGTGTACCTGCATAATCAAATTCTGCTGCTTGTCCTATTACTATAGGTCCTGATCCTATTACTAAAACTTTTTTTACGTCTTTTCTTTTTGGCATTTAAAATCCATCTCCTTTTTATTTTTTAAAATTTGCAAAAAAATAAGAGAACAAAGTTCCCTTAAAATATAAATGAAAATAAAACAATTATTAAAAAAGCATTTGATATTGTTATTAAATTAGCTTTTTTAACATATTTTTTCATTCTTTTACCTCTTTATTATAGACGAGCTATGCTCGCCTATTCATTTTTTACATCTTTAGTATTATAGCAAAAACTATATATAAAATGCAAGACTTTTTTTCATATTTTTCTTATTTTTGGTAAATACTAATATTATTAAATATTATTGGAGGTTTTTTTATGGAAAATGAAAATTTAAATATACTTGACGAAGTAAACAAAGGTGCAACTATGGGAATGAATGCAATTTCTTTTGTATCTGATAAAGTTTCTGATGAAAATTTTAAACAAGTTTTGGATACAGAATATAACAAGTACAGAGATATTTCTAGAAGAGTACATCAGTTATATAATAACTATACTGATAAACAACCACACGAAACAAATGCTATGAACAAAATGATGACTTGGTATGGAATACAAATGAAGACTATTACAGATAGCACTACTTCTAAGTTATCTGAATTATTAATGCAAGGTACTAATATGGGAATTATAGAAGGAAGGCGCTTAATAAACGAAAATGGAACCGCTGCTGATGATGTAAAAGGTATTTTAAATGATTTTGTTGTAATGCAAGAAGATAGTGTAGAGACATTGAAAAAATATTTGTAATAAAATACAGCCATTAGTTTTTACCAATGGCTGTATTTTAGAGTATATCGAAATTTGTGTTAATTTGCAATAAAAAAGACTAGCTGTGCTAGTCTAATTCTACATTTTTTATAACTTATTCATTTTATATTTTGTATAGAATTGAAATGGGCTTAAAACCTCTATCCCATAATCTTTTTCTAATTTTTGTTGAATACTATTTATATGTTGATCTTGTGTAATTAAGTACTTTACATTTCCGTCGATACAACAATCTATAAATTTATTATCTGATTTATCTTCTTCACAAAAATTTGTATTTATTACATGGTCAATTTCTTCTACTTGCCACAAACATTTTAATAATGTTGCCATTAAAGGAAATATATTAAACTTTTCATCATTTCCTATTCTTTTAAATGCCTCTAATAAAATATTCCCAAAAGTAACAAGTAATTCGTTTTGCATTTCTTTATTCATAACAAAAGATACTTTGTTAAGGCTTTTCATATTAAATATTGCTTTACAAAAAGTATCTTTTTCAAATATTCCATTTATAAAAACATTAGTATCTACAACGATTCTCATATTAAATAGCACCATTTTTAACTTTCATTACTATATCATCAATATCTGAATCTGTCATTTTAGCTTCATCCATTAAAGAAGAACATGCATCACATAATTCGTTCCAATCATTAGTATAAGCTCCTCCTGCATACTCAAATTTTTCCCTATTTAAAATACATATCATAAAGAATGGTAATTCTTCGCTTTTATCCATTACACATTATTATAAATCTTTCAAACTACAAAATTGTAATTTCTTGTTATGATTTACTTATTATTTTTTTATGCCAACTTCTTTCATTACATTTTGGACATTTCATATATCTTGTTCTATTTATGTGCATAGAGCATAAAACACTTGAATATGTTGGAATATATTTATGATGGCATTTACTACATTCATAATATCCTGCTGTTTGTTCTATTTTTATACAATTATACACTCCAAAAGCAAATGTGATTAGTCCAAAAGCAATTAGTAAAATTTTAATCCAATTTTGCATTTCAATAAAAGAAGCTACAAAAATCAAAATCAAAAATGTAATTGATGAAATATATCCTACTACTATTTCTAATTTTAACATCTTTCTATCTGTTTCTTCTTTTTGCTTTACCATATCAATTAAATTCTGTTCTAATTTCTCATTATAATTATCCATCTTAATTACCTCCCCACTTAACAATTCATTTACACTTATCTTAATTTCATTACACAACTCTAGCATTATTGATGAATCAGGCATTGCTTTTCCATTTTCCCATTTAGATATAGCTCTATCAGTAATATTCAATTTTTCTGCTAGTTGCATTTGAGTTAAATTATTCTTTTTTCTACATTCAGCTATGAACTTTCCAATTTTAATCTGATCCATATTGCTTTTACCTCCTTCAATTTAAGTGTAAAATATAATCCTTAAAAAGTACACATACCATTGGTTGAGTTGGGGATTTTATATATCAACCAATGGTTGAATAATTAAATTTTATAATAAAAATTACTATTTAATTAACTTCTCAAATGAATTTGCATTTAATATTGTATTAGATACAAATTCTCCTTTATAAAAATTAGCCCAATTATTAAATATACAAGGTACATTTTTTGCTTTTTCTAATGAATCTATCTTTATAAAGTTAATTTTGATGTTATTTTCTTTTGCATAATCAGTTAATTCATTTACTTCGTATTCTACATAAGGGCATTCATTACTATAATAAATCGTAAAATCTTGATTATCTATTTTCATAATCCTTGCATTATCATTAAATCTCGGAGTATCACTATTATCGAATTGTAATGCTAATAATTCATAATCTGCAATAGTATCTACAACTTTAAACCCATAATGTTCAAAGAATTTCTTTTCTCCAATAAATGGTTTTTTCTTTTTAGAAACTAGAGTACATATACCACTTTTGCCTTTTTCTTTTGAATCATTTATTGCATATTCTAGCAATTCTTTTCCGATTCCTTTGCCTTTAAAACTACCTGCAACCCATAAGCAATAAATATATTCATAATTTTTACCACTAATAGGCACCCAAGCAGTTTCTATTGGTTCATATTCAATAAACACTTTTCCTCTCGCATTTAATTTTCTAAAAATATGACCATCTTTTAATTTACTTTTTATCCATTCTTTTTTACTGTCAACACCTGCTTGATGTTTTTTATCTCCAATCGCACAACATATATGCTCATCATCAATATTTTCTAATGTTAAATTTATATATTCATTCATTTTATTTTACTCCTTCTAATGACTTTATGCCATTTATAATTATTTCCAATGATAAATCAAAGCTTTCTTTAATTGATATTGGATTACCAAAAGCATTATTATTAACAAGTAATGCAAAGCCTTCTAAAAAGCTTCTTAATGTTCTTATGATGTGTTCTTTGTTGTTATCACTAATATTTAATGTTTGTAATATTTTAAATATTAAAGTAAATAACTTTGTTGTAGCATTATTTTTTTCATCACTTTCAAATTTGTTATACCAAAGCATAGCAGTAAAAACACCCTTATTATTTGTAGCATAATCATAAAACGCATAACACATATTTCTTAATGCTTCATAGCCTGCTACACCAACAGCAGATTCAATAACTTTTTCTTCTAATCCTTTCCAACCATATATCATAAGTCTTTCCTTTATTTCATCTAGACTTGAAATATGATTGTATAAGGATGGAGATTTAATATTTAATTCTTCTGCAATCATTTTTAAAGATAAATCGTCTAGCCCTACTTTATTAGATAACTTTGCAGAAGTTTCAATGATAAGTTCATCACTAATATTATTTTTTGACATTGTTTCCTCCAAACTAATTTAGTTATAATTTTAACTAATTAAATTAGTTTTGTCAACAATAAAAAGAGAAATTATAAAAATAATCTCCCTTATAAATTGTAATTTCTCGAGTTGATTTTAACACAAAATACAGATAATATTCAATTAT
>CAYMXX010000044.1:0-8904 GCA_964394545.1 uncultured Clostridium sp. | reverse complement strand
ATATACTCTTTTTCTAATATCCATAAATCTCATTGCCATATCTAAAAAGTCAACTTCTGGGTGCTCATACATAACCCACATAATTTTCCCAGCATCCATTGCAGAACCACCACCAACTGCAATTATTGCATCAGGTTTAAATTCATTCATTGCTCTTGTTCCTTCTATTGCACAGGCAAGTGTTGGGTCTGGTGCAACATTTGAAAATGTTGTATGTGCTATTCCTAATTCATCTAATTTATCTGTTATTGGTTTTGTATAACCATTTTCAAATAAGAATGTATCTGTTACTATAAATACTTTTTTCTTATCCATTACATTTTTTAATTCTTCTAAGGCTACAGGTAAGCAACCTCTTTTTATATATACCTTTTCAGGTGCTCTAAACCAAAGCATATTTTCTCTCCTTTCGGCAACTGTTTTTATATTTAACAAATGTTTTATTCCAACATTTTCTGAAACTGAATTTCCACCCCAAGAACCACAACCAAGTGTTAAAGATGGAGCCATTTTAAAGTTATATAGGTCCCCTATTCCACCTTGTGATGATGGAGTATTTATAAGAACCCTACAAGTTTTCATATTACTGTAAAATGTTTCTATTTTTTCTTTTTCAGAAAGTGTATTTATATATAGTGATGATGTATGTCCTAAACCACCATCTGCTATTAATTGTTTTGCTTTAGCTACTGCATCATCAAAATTAGTTGCTTTATACATTGCTAAAACTGGTGATAATTTTTCGTGTGCAAATTCTTCAGACAAATCTACACTTTCAACTTCACCTATTAATATTTTTGCGCTTTCTGGTACTTCTACTCCTGCAAGTTTAGCTATAGTATAAGCAGATTGTCCAACTATTTTTGCATTTAAAGCACCATTTATAATTATTGTTTTTCTAACTTTTTCTATTTCTTCACTGTTTAATATATAGCAACCTCTTTTAGCAAATTCAGCTTTTACTGCATCATATACTTTATCCAATACTATTACAGATTGTTCAGATGCACATATCATACCATTATCAAATGTTTTTGAATGTATAATTGAATTTACTGCTAATATAACATCAGCACTTTCATCTATAATTGCTGGTGTATTACCTGCACCAACTCCAAGAGCTGGTTTTCCACTTGAGTATGCAGATTTAACCATACCAGGTCCACCTGTTGCAAGTATTGTATCTACTGATTGCATTAATGTATTTGTAAGTTCCAAAGAAGGAACATCTATCCATCCTATAATTCCTTCTGGAGCTCCTGCTTTTACTGCTGCTTCTAAAACTACTTTTGCTGCAGCTATTGTAGAAGCTTTTGCTCTAGGGTGAGGACTAATTATAATTCCATTTCTTGTTTTTAAACAAATTAGTGTTTTGAATATTGCTGTTGATGTAGGATTTGTTGTTGGTATAACTGCTCCAATTATTCCTATTGGCTCTAAAACTTTTTTTATACCATAATAATTATCTTCTTCTACTACACCACATGTTTTTTCATTTTTATATTTGTTATATATATATTCGGCAGCATAGTGGTTTTTTATAACCTTATCTTCTACTAATCCCATGCCTGTTTCTTCTACTGCCATTTTTGCAAGAGGTATTCTTGCTTGATTTGCTGCAAGTGCAGCAGCTTTAAAGATTTCATCAACTTTTTCTTGAGAAAATTTTGAAAATTCTTCTTGTGCTTTTCTAACTCTAGTAATAGTATTTTGTAAACTTTCTATACTATCAACTGTCTCGTATTTTTCGCTCATTTTTATCCTCCTTCAAAGATGTTTTATTATATTTTAACCGATTACATCTTAACACATACGTATTTGTTTTTCAATATTTTTTTGTCATATTTAATCTAAAAAATAACAAGTAAACAAGTCAAAAAATATCGACCTATTTACTTGTATTCAAATACAATTTTAGCCTTGCCATTTTTAACATTAATGTCTGCTATTGCCCCGTTTATTATTGTTAAACAAGGTGCTTTATGAGAAATATCTGCATCATAAATAATTGGTATATTAAGTTCTTCTAATATGCTATCTTCAAGGCAAGATTTTACACTGTAATTGTAATACGTTGTATCAACTCCAAATCTTCCAAAAATTATGCCTTTAGCATATTTAAAATAATTTAATTCGTTCATTTTCCATAATACACGAATAGTTTCTTCTTTTGACAATTCACAATTATCAAAATACCAGATTATACCATCATTTTTGTATTTTTCGTTAAAACTATTTATTCCATCATATTTAGTTCCTGCAATACTTGAAATTAAATCAAAACAGCCTCCTATAATTCTACCTTTTATAGTTACTGGCTTATTATCTAAAGTATTCCAATATACTTTTTCTGTTAAATTGTAATTTTCTAATCCTGTTTTCTTTTCAATATATTCATTTTCATATAAATCATAACTATGTTCTTCTTTTAAATTACCTTTTATTATGTCTAAAAAATCAATTTGACTTTGATGAAGTATTTCTGTACCAAATGAAGTAAAATTTTGTCCATATATTGTAGAAATATCACATTTAGTAGTTATTGGATATAACAAACCTGTTGGATCAGAAAAACCTGCTATAAATTTTGGATTTTCTTTTATTATATCAAAATCTATATATGGAAGAATTTCTACTAAAAACTCTCCACCTGCTGCACATAAAATCATATCTACTTCTTTATTGCTAAACATATCATTTATCTCTTTTGCTCTTTCCTTGGCTGGCGCACTTCTTCCATTTTCACACTTCAAAAGATTTTTAGATAAAAGTAGTCTATAGTTCAAACCTTCTAATGTCTTTTTTGCATTTAAAGATTTATTTATTCTTTCTTGGCAATCTGCTCCAGCAGATGGAGCAGGCACACCTATACAACTATTTTCTTTAATGAATTTTGGATATATCAAAACTTTTCTCCTTCTATTATCTACTACTTACCACAACAATTTTTATATTTCTTCCCACTTCCACATGGACATGGTTCATTTCTTCCTACTGTTGGTTCGTTGTTTACTATCGGAGTGTGTGAAACTTCTTTTGATTCTTGTGGTGTAGAGTTTTTTAACGCATTTACAGCTTGTTCAAGACCTTGTTTTGTTATTTTTACTGTTTGTTTTCTTTCTACATTATTAACTTTATTTATATTTAATAAAATTTTGACTACATCATGCTTAATATCATTAACCATTTGGTCAAACATGTCGAAGCCTTCTATTCTATATTGAACTACTGGGTCCTTTTGTCCATATGCACGAAGACCAATACCATCTTTTAATTCATCCATAGCATCTATATGATCCATCCATTTTTGGTCAACTACTTTAAGCATAACCACTCTTTCTACTTCTGCTATTTCATTTTCTCCAATTTCTTGTGCTTTTTTATCGTAGTTTTGTAGAGCTTTTTCTTTTAATTCTTCTATTATTTTTTGTGTATTTAGATGATTATCATTTAATGAATCTAATTCACTTACATTAAATATTGTTTTTGATTCTTGTAATAAACCTTCTTTGTTTAAATCTTCATTATTTCCTATATGCCCTTGAACAGTTTCTTCAGCTACACTATCAATCATATGTAATATATTGTCGTGTATATTTTCTCCATCTAAAACTTGTTTTCTTTGTTTGTAAATTATTCCTCTTTGAGTATTCATAACGTCATCATATTGAAGAACGTGTTTACGAATACTAAAGTTTTTACCTTCAACCTTTTTTTGTGCTGATTCCACAGCTCTAGAAAGTATTCCCATTTCTAAAGGCATATTTTCATCTGCTCCAAGTGTATTGTATACAGATGTTACCATATCTCCACCAAATATTTTCATTAAGTCATCATCAAGTGCAATATAAAATCTTGATTCACCTGGATCACCTTGACGTCCACTACGTCCACGAAGCTGATTATCTATTCTTCTTGATTCATGTCTTTCTGTACCAATAATTTTTAATCCACCAGCTTCAATTACTTTTTGTTTTTCTTCTTTTATTTCATTATTAAACTTTTGTTCTAATTTAGCAAATGTTTCTCTTGCATTTAAAACTTCTGTATCTTGTGTTTCGTTGTGTGCCGTTGATTGTTCAATCAATTCTTCAGAAAATCCTTGTTTTTTCATCTCTTGTTTTGCTAAAAATTCACTATTACCGCCAAGCATAATATCTGTACCACGTCCAGCCATATTTGTTGCTATTGTAACGGCACCAAATTTACCAGCTTGTGATATAATTTGAGCTTCTTTTTCATGGTATTTAGCATTTAACACTTCATGTTTTATACCTTCTCTTTTTAAGATATTACTTAATTTTTCGGATTTTTCTATTGAAACAGTACCAACCAATACTGGTTGCCCTTTTTTATGGCTTTCTTTTATATCTTCAACGACTGCTCTAAATTTAGCATTTTCATTCTTATATATAATATCATTACTATCAATTCTTACCATTGGTTTATTTGTAGGAATTGATATTACATCTAAATTATATATCTCTCTAAATTCAGATTCCTCTGTCATTGCTGTACCTGTCATACCAGATAATTTATCATACATTCTAAAATAGTTTTGAAATGTAATTGTTGCAAGGGTTTTAGATTCATTTGCAATTTTTACATGTTCTTTTGCTTCTATTGCTTGATGAAGTCCATTGCTATATCTTCTTCCATACATAATTCTTCCAGTAAATTCGTCAACTATTAATACTTCTCCATCTTTTACTATGTAATCTATATCTTTTTTCATAATACCATGAGCATGTAAAGCTTGATTAATATGATGAACTACATCTGAATTATCTAAGTCATTTAAATTTTCTAATTTAAAATAATCTTCAGCTTTCTTTATTCCTTTTTGTGTTAGTGTAGCAGATTTTGCTTTTAAATCTACAATATAATCATATTTTTCGTTATCTTCTTCTTGCTCAAAATCCTTAACATCTTCTTCTACTAAAACTTTTGATTTTAATTTTTTTACAAAATCATCTGCTTGTGAATATAAAATAGAAGATTCTGCTGCTGTTCCAGATATAATTAAAGGCGTACGAGCTTCGTCTATTAAAATACTATCTATTTCATCCACAATTGCATAATTTAAAGGTCTTTGAACCATTTGATTTTTATATATAACCATGTTATCTCTTAAATAATCGAATCCATATTCATTATTTGTACCATATGTAATATCACAATTATATGCTTCTTGCTTTTTGCTACTATCCATACCTGCAACAACAAGTCCAACAGATAAACCTAAAAACTTATATAATTTTCCCATCCATTCGCTATCTCTTTTTGCCAAATAATCATTTACTGTTATAACATGAACGCCTTTACCTGTAAGTGCATTTAAATATACAGGAAGTGTTGCAACCAATGTTTTACCTTCACCTGTTTTCATTTCTGCAATTCTTCCTTGATGAAGTATAATTCCACCTATTAATTGAACATCAAAATGGCGCATACCTAAAACTCTTTTAGAAGCCTCTCTAACTACTGCAAAAGCCTCTGGTAATATATCATCTAATGTTTGGCCTTCAGTTAATCTTTTTTTAAATTCTTGTGTTTTTCCTTTTAAATTTTCGTCAGAAAGTTTTGATATTTCTGGTTCAAAACTATTTATTTTATCTACTATTGGCATTACTCTTTTTACTTCCTTTTCACTATAACTGCCAAAAATTTTGCTAAATAAGCCCATTAAAACTCCTTCTTTCCCTATATTCTTCGATTTAATAATATTATCATAAGCTGGTATATATTGCAAGAATTTAACATAGAATTTAATTAGATAAATTGTAATTTTGTCGCACAGAAAGGATTTGATTAAATGTTTGTTTGGAATGTTAAATTAAATGGAAAGAAATTAGTAAAGATAATTCTTATTATTATAGCAATAGCAATAACTATATATTTTGCAATTGCTACATATATGATTTATTCTAATAGTTTTAAAGTAAAGGATGAATTAAACAATACAAATGTAATTAACATATGTACCAATAATTATACTAATATTCTAAAATCTGTTCACGATGATATTGATTCTTTTATAGGTAAAGAAATATGTTTTTCTGGATATGTTTATAGATTATTAGATTTTAAAGAAACAGAATTTGTTCTTGCACGAGATATGATAATTAGTTCAAATATGCAAACATTAATAGTTGGATTTTTATGTGACTGTAAAAATGCCCAAATTTTTGCAGATAATTCCTGGGTTGAAATAAAAGGAGAAATTACAAAAGGCTCATACCATGGAGATATCCCTGTTATTAAGATAAAAGAAATTAAACAAATTGAAAAACCACAAAATAATATTTATGTGTACCCTCCAGATAATACATATGTTCCTACTAGTGCTATGTTTTAATAAAAAAAGAACCAACCTGACATATTTGTCTGGTTGGGAAGAATTAATTTTCTTTTATCAGCCCGACAAGTGCCAGGACTGTGAAGAATTTACTGCTCACAAATACTAAGAAAATAACAATTGTAACCGTAGCATTTTATCAGTTTTAATCCGTTCTCTTCAAGATAGGCTCTTATATCGCGTATTGAAACATACTTTAATGCATAAAACCTATCCTCTGTTGCTCTACTAATTGGAATAATAGTTATTCCTTTGGAAAACATTTCATCAGTTAACCGACTTATTGTTTCTTCCACAAGATTCATTTCTTCCTTAAAAATGTGTGCACGAATTTCTTCTCCTGTTTTCATTGTGAGTATCCTCCTTGAAAAAAATAAAATTAAATTGAACTCATACTAGAGTTAATTTAATTATATTATACCACATTATGTTAATAATTGCAACTATTTTCTATCCAATATAGTTTTTACTATTCCATTGTCTATCATAGTTTCAAATACATTTTGTAAAATTATTAAAACTATTGGGCCTATGAATAATCCTATTATTCCAGAAAATTTAAATCCTGTATACATTGCAATTAGAGTGAAAATTGGATGTATTCCTATATTATTTCCTACAATTCTTGGTTCTAACAATTGATGTACCACAAGTATTATTACATACAAAGCAAATATTGCTATTCCAAGTTTTAAGTCTCCATTTACTGCAGATATTATAGCCCAAGGTATCATTACTGTTCCTGATCCGAAGTATTGGAAGTGCATCTACAAATCCTATACCGAAGTGCTGCCAAAAAAGGATATGGAACATTTAATCCACTAATTTTAAAAATATATAATCCTACTAATACCTCTATAAAAGAGATTAATATTAAAGTTGCTTCTGCTTTTAAATATCCACCTAATGTAGCAATTAATTTTTTTAGATGTATTCCAAATTTTTTAACCCATAGCTTTGGAAAATGATGTTCTAGTTGGTCTAACATATAAAGTTTATCTGCACATATAAAATATGTTGAAAGTATTGTAATTACAATATATATACCAGCTATTGGAAGTGAAGTTATATTTTGAAGTATTGTAGTTAAAATATTTGTTATCCATTTAGTTAAAATTTCTAAAAAATTACTAGTGCCATTTTGAATTATTAAAACAACTTGTTTTGGTATTTTTATTTTTTCAAAATCTATACTATTTATATATTTTTGTATTTGCATATATATTTTTTCTATATATATATTTAAACTTTGAAGTAAATTTGAGGACTCTGTAATTAATGTAATTACTCCCCATATAATTAGTGATATTAAAATTGTAAAAATACATACTAAAACAATTACTGCGCTCGTTTTTCTTGTCAATTTTGTTTTTCTATTTACAAATTTAATAATAGGTTCTATTAATAATGATATAATAAACCCTATTAAAAATGGCATATAAAATAATGCTAATTTAAAAGATAAGTAAATTACAACAAGTGTAATAAGCAGTATTAATACTTTTTTTATTACTTTTGTAAAATAGCCCATGTCTATTACCAATTTTTATCACATCCCTAAAACACGCTTGTACTATAATTATATGTAAAAATTAGGTAATTATGCGTAAGATTTTTTCGAGCGAACTAGAATTAAATAACCCGTAAGGAATTCCCTAGAAAATAAAAATTATTATAATTCAAGAAATTTCTGCGATGCGTTTGGGCGGACAGGGTCGTCCGCCCCTACAGATTTTTGCAATATGTTTCGCATATAAAAAATGCAAACACCAAATACCAAAATCTCTCCTACAAATTACAATTTGTTTTAGAAATATCTTGGCCTTTGTGGTGGTCCCATAGGTGGTCTGCCTGGTCTGTTTGGTGGTGGCATACCTGGTCCTCCTATTGGTGGTCTGCCTCCACCTGGTGGAAATGGAGGTCTAACAGGTTGTCTATTGGGCCTTCCAAGTTCTTTTAATATTAATATTTTAATTAAGTCTCTAAGTAAAAAATTAGTTTGTCTTGTTTCTCTAACTTGCTGTTTTGCTTCTTTTGCATTTGGATTTATTACATCTCCATTTTTTAATGGTGGTTCTATTCTTGTTGTTTGTTGTTCTTCTGGTTCTACATTTCTGTATATTTCATCTGTCATTTGTTCTAATAAATCTTTTGTAATTTCACTATTAGAATTCATATTGCAAACTTTGCATACCATAGGATATATTATTTTATAAATTTCTGGGTAAAACGCTGTTAAATCTTGTGATGGCATATTGTTCATAGCAATCTCGTTTGCATAGTTATAAATATCTTCTTGTTCGTCTGTATATGTATAATTTCTATCTGCATATGGTGAATAGCCTAGTACACTTCTCATGTATTCTTCATAATTTTGATAATTCATTTTTAACCTCCTTTTTGCATATTACATTGTATGCATAAGTTCAATTTTTATTGCAAAAAAACAAAGATTATATTTAATATAATCTTTGAAACAAATTGTAGTTTATATGAGAGATTTTGGTATTTGGTGTTTGCATTTTTTATATGCGAAACATATTGCA
>CAYMXX010000043.1:6963-9239 GCA_964394545.1 uncultured Clostridium sp. | reverse complement strand
AAAAAATGCAAACACCAAATACCAAAATCTCTCCTACAAATTACAATTTGTTTTATTTTTAGGCTCAAAAATACGCCATATTTATATGTTTTGTTTTGCAATTTTTTTATGCAAAAAACACATAAATATAGCGTATATATTTATTTTTTTATCCTCTATTAAATTACCTTGTGTGTGTGTGTTACATCCCCAATGGTTACATGGTTTGTCATTTGTGTTTCTCCTTTTGTTATATTGTGGGTCACCGAGGACGCCGACCCTTACATTGATTATTTTATATGTTGTTTTTATTCATGTCAATATTTTTTTATTTTAATCTCTTGATTTTATACAAACTAATATTCCTTTTTTTAATTCTATTTTTGCTTTTTGTTCTATTTGTTCATTACTTACTCCTATACTTTCTCCTATGCTTAATGTTGCATTTTTTAGTGGATATTTAAAGCCTTCTAATGTTACTCCTGTTACATTTGTTGTAAGTGGAATTAAAGATATGTATTTGTATTCTTTTTCTAAATTAATATAGCATGGTTTGTCTATTAGCATTATTTTATTGTTTTTATCTATAATTTCACATGTTATTTTTCTTTCTATGCATTCTTTTAAAATATGAATGTTTGCAATTGTATGGTCTATTCTTGTTCCTATTGCACCTATTATTGTTATATAATTGCTTTCTATTTTGTATGCTAATTTTATTGCCATATGTGTATCTGTAAAATCTTTTTCTGGATTTAGTTTTATAATTTCACTTTTTTTATATTTTTGTACTAAATCTTTATTTACAGAATCAAAATCTCCTATAATATAATTGGGTTGTATTTTACATTTATCTAGTATTTCTAGTCCTTTGTCTACAGCAATTATATTATTAAATTCATTGTTTTTTAATGTGTTTTCTAATATTTGTTTAGTTACATCTCCACCAGAAATTATTAATGTTTTTATCACAATGTTCCCCTGTCTACAAATTAATATTTATTTTAATTTTTCTATTATTTTTTCTATTTCCATTTGTTCTTGTGTGCCGTTTGTCATATCTTTAATTGTATACATTCCTGTTTTTATTTCGTCTTCTCCTATTACTAATACATATGGAATGTTTAATTTGTCTGCATATTTAAATTTTGCTTTCATTTTTTTGTTGTCAAAATAAATTTCTGTGTTTATTCCTGCATTTCTTAATTGATTTGCTATTTCTATTGATTTGCTTGAATCTTCTATCATAGAAATTACTAAAACATCTGATATTGATTTTTTGTCTGTTTTTATTAGTTGCATATCGTTTAGTATAAAGAATAATCTTGTAAGTCCTATTGACATTCCTACTCCTGGTAAGTTTTTGTCTGTATAATATCCTGCTAAGTCGTTATATCTTCCTCCTGAGCATATGCTTCCTATTGATTTGTATTGGTTTAAAAATGTTTCATATACTGTTCCTGTATAATAGTCTAACCCTCTTGCTATGCTTAAGTCTATTTCAAAACAGTTGTCTGGAATTCCAAATGCTCTCATATATTTTACAACTTGTTTTAATTCTTCTAAACCTGTTTTATATGTTTCGTTTTCTATTTTTAATTCTTCTAATTTTGATATTTTTTCATTTGTTGTTCCTTTTATTTCTATAAAGTTAATTATTTTATTTATGCTTTCTTCTTCCATGTTATAATCGTCTTTAAATATTGCTATTACTAATTCTTTGCCTATTTTTTCTATTTTGTCTATTGTTCTTAAAATATCTGCTGATTTTTCTTGTACATTTGCGTCTTCAAATAATCCGTTTAATATTTTTCTGTTATTTATGTGTATTGATAAATCTTCTAATCCTAAGCTTTTAAATGTTTCATACATTATTGCTGGTATTTCTGCATCATTTATTATATTTAATTCGCCATCTCCTATTACGTCTATATCGCATTGATAAAATTCACGAAATCTACCACGTTGTGCACGTTCTCCTCTATATACTTTTCCTATTTGATATCTTCTAAATGGAAATGTAATTTGGTTATAGTATTCTGCTACATATTTTGCAAGTGGTACTGTTAAGTCAAATCTTAATGTTAAGTTGCTATCTCCTTTTGTAAAAGAATATAATTGTTTTTCCGTTTCTCCACCTGCTTTTGCAAGTAGTACATCAGAACTTTCTATTACTGGTGTATCTATTGGTAAAAAGCCAAATTTTTCGTATGTGCTTCTTATTTTGTCTTGCATTTGGTTAAATAATATTTGTTCGTTTGGAAGTAATTCCATAAATCCTGATAATGTTTTTGGTT
>CAYMXX010000043.1:0-6863 GCA_964394545.1 uncultured Clostridium sp. | reverse complement strand
ATTCTTTTGGTTTTAATTCTAAATAAATTGGTTCTTCTTCTTTTATCATTGTTGATTTTCCGATGTCCGGGATATACTATTGTATCTTCTGGAAGTACCATCAGTTTTTTTGTTATTGAAGTAATTATATCTTCAAAACTGCTTGTTGGCAAGTCTGTTCTTCCCCATGACCCTCTAAATAGTGTGTCTCCTGAAAAAAGTAATTTTTCTTCTTCTGAGTAAATAGAAATCCCGTCCTTTTGTGTGTCCTGGTGTATGCAATATTTTAAATTCTAACTTTCCTATATGGATTAAATCTCCATCATTTAATCTTGAATCTGCCTGAACTGTAATTGTTCCTAAGCCTACATATTCTGCTAAATTTATATTTGGAGTTCTTAATCCTTCTTCATCTAATATATGAATTAAAACTTTTCCCCCGACTCTTTGTTTTAATTCATTTACTCCTGCTATATGGTCACCATGGCAATGTGTAAGAAGTATATATTTTAGTTTTGCATGTATTGTATTTAACATTTCTACTATTTTATCTACATCTCCACCCGGGTCTATTACCATTGTTTCTTTTGTTTCTTCATCTTGAACAATATAGCAATTTGTTCCACCAACTGCTGGTATATCAATTTTAATTCTTTTTAAAATCATTTGTATCTCCTTATTTTTTACGATTTACTTCGTATACACTATCTACTTTCCTAATTGCTTTTATAATTTTGTTTAATTGTTCTATGTTTTCTACTTCTACTGTTACCTCTATTGTAGCTATTCTTTCTCTGCTTGTTTTTGTGTTTACTCCCATTATATTTATTTTTTGTGAAGTTATTTCTTTTACTATGTCTGAAAGCAATCCAGTTCTATCATTTGAAAGTATTTCTATATCTACATTGTATGTTCCTTCGGTTTCTTCGTTGTACCAAGCAACATCTATTATTCTGTCTTTATCTTGTAATAAATCTTCCATATTTTTGCAATCTGTTCTATGAATAGATACGCCTCTTCCTTTTGTTATATATCCTATAATATTGTCTCCTGGTACTGGATTACAACATCTAGAAAATTTGACTAAACAGTTATCTATTCCTTTTACAACAACTCCTGATTTTGGTGCTTTTTTTACAACTTTATTTTTATTTTCGGTTAGTTCTTGAATTTTTTCTTCTATTATTTCTTCTGCATGTTCTTTTTTGTATTCTTCTAGCAATTTTGTAATTATTTTTCCTGGCGATATTGCTCCAAATCCAATACTAGCAAACATATCCTCTGTACTTGCATAACGATATCTTTCTAATACTGCATTTATCCATTCTGGCTTAAATAAATCACTATGTGACATTCCTATTCTTTTAATTTCTCTGTCTAATATTTCTTTTCCTCTTACTATGTTTTCTTCTCTTTCTGTTTTTTTAAACCATTGCTGAATTTTTGTTTTTGCACTTGAACTTTTTACATATTTTAACCAGTCACGGCTTGGTCCTTTTGGTGTATCTGATGTTATTATTTCTACTATATCACCACTTTTTAGTTTTGTTACTATTGGCATCATTTTACTATTTATTTTGCAACCTATCATTTTATGTCCTACTTCTGCATGTATTGCATATGCAAAATCAATTGGTGTTGCCTCTCGTGGTAATACTTTTATTTCCCCTCTTGGAGTAAACACATACACCTCATCTTCAAACAACTCTGTTTTTAGAGTTTTTAAAAATTCATCTGGGTCTTGCATATCTTTTTGCCATTCTAATGTTTCACGAAGCCATGCTAATTTATCTTCGGCTACTACAACATTTGATTTTTTACCTGATTTATTATTTGCCTCTTTATATGCCCAATGTGCAGCAATACCAAATTCTGCTATTCTATGCATATCCCAGGTTCTTACTTGTACTTCAAATGGAGTTCCATTTGGTCCTATTAATGTTGTGTGTATTGATTGATACATATTTGGTTTTGGAACTGCTATGTAATCCTTAAATCTTCCTGGCATTGGATTATATAAATCATGAACTACTCCAAGTGCAGCATAACAGTCTTTTACTGAATTTACTATTATACGAAGCGCAAATAAATCGTATACTTGATCTAATGTAATGTTATCTCTTTTCATTTTTCTGTATATACTATATAAATGCTTTGCTCTTCCTGTAATTTCTGCTTTTATGTCTTCTTTTTTTAGAGCTTCCTTTATTTGCTCCATTATTTTATCTATAAATTCTAAACGTTCTTCTCTCTTTTTTTCTATTCCTGCCACTAATTCTCTATATTCATCTGGATATAAATATCTAAATCCCAAATCTTCTAATTCCCACTTTAGAGAATAAATACCTAAACGATTTGCAAGTGGTGCATACAATTCCATTGTTTCTTTTGCATTTGCAATTTGTCTATTTCTAGGTATATAACTTAAAGTTCTCATATTATGAAGCCTATCTGCTAGCTTTATTAATATTACTCTTATATCTTTTCCCATTGCTAAAAACATTTTTCTGTAATCTTCTACTTGTTGTTCTTCTACTGTTGTATATTTAATTTTTCCGAAGTTTTGTTACTCCTTCTACCATTTCAGCAATTTCGTCTCCAAATTCTCTTACTATATCTTCATGTGTAATTGGAGTATCTTCTACAACATCGTGTAATAATGCTGCGCAAATTGTACTATCATCTAATTCTAATTCTGCTAATATATTTGCAACTTGTAGTGGATGAATAATATAGGGTTCACCTGATATTCTTTTTTGCTCTTTATGATTTTCGTTTGCATAGTTATATGCTTTTTTTATTAATTCTGTATTAGAATTTGGATTATTAGACTTCATTTTTTCTATTATTGTATCTATTGTTACATTTTCTTTATTTTGCATTTACTTATCCTTTCTCTATATAGATTTCATAACATCTTTTATATTTATTTGTATTATTTCTTCTCCACCGAATTTGTTTATTTCTAAATTGCCTACTATATCTATTTTGTCTCCTATTAAATACTCTTCTGATAGATGTCCTAAATTAAATCCTATTGCATTTATTAATAAGTTGTCATCTTTTAGTGTTAGCTTTAAATGTTTTCCTTCTGAAAGAGCTCTTATTGAATCAATTTTTAAGTTTTTATATACAAATATAGGATTTTTGTTTTTTTCTCCAAATGGCTCTAGCATTTCTAAGTCTTCAATAGTTTTTTTATTCACATCTTTTGATGTAATTATACTATCTATTTTTATAACTGGTACAATTTGTTGTATATTTTTACTTTTAGCTATTTCTTCAAATGCTAATTTAAAATCATTGTATTTCTCCTTTTTTAGAGAAAGTCCTACTGCCATTTCATGCCCACCATATTTTTCTAGATAAGCACTTGATTCTACTAAAGCTTCATGTAAGTCAAATCCTGGCAAGCTTCTTCCAGAACCTTTACCTATGTTTTCTTCAAAACATATTAATATTGTTGGCTTATAAAATTTTTCTGTTAATTTTGATGCTACTATTCCTATTACCCCATGATGCCAATTATCTCCACTTAAAACTATTGTATTTAATTTTTCTATATCTTCTTTTTCCAATGCTTTAAGAGCTTGCTCGAATATATCTTTTTCCTTTGTTTGTCTTTCTAAATTGTATGCGTTTAATTTTGCTGTTATTTTTCTTGCTTCTTCAATATTGTTTGTTAAAAACAAATCTAATGCCTCTTCTTGATATCCCATCCTACCACAGGCATTTATTCTTGGAGCTACTCCAAATGATATTGTATTTGAGTCTATTTTTTTATATCCTGATTGCAATATTAGTTCTTTTAATCCTATATTCTTAGTTTGTGCTACTAATTTTAATCCTAATTTTGCAATTACTCTATTTTCATCAACTAATGGAACTATATCTGATATTGTTCCTACACATACAATGTCTAAATATTTTAAAAATTCTTTTTCTTCTAATTCTAATTTTATGGATATTGCTTGTATTAATTTAAATACTGCTCCGGCAACCTGCCAATCCTCTAAATGGATAATTACTATCTTTTCTTTTTGCGTTAACTATTGCATATGCGTTTGGTAATTGTTCTAGTTGTTCATGATGGTCAGTTATTATTGTTTCTATTCCTAAATTATTTGCTAATTCTACTTCTTCTATTCCTGATATTCCGCAATCTACTGTTATCATTAAAGTATATTTTTCTTTTGCAATTAACTTTATTGCAGTTTCATTTAAACCATATCCTTCGTCTAGTCTATTAGGAATATAATGTCCTGTTTGTAATCCTCTTTCACTTAAGAATTTTTTTAAAACAGTTATACTTGTTATACCATCTACATCATAATCTCCATATATCATAACCTTCTCTTGATTATTTATTGCTTTAATTATTCTTTCTACTGCTTTTTCCATATCTGGCATTAAATATGGGTCGTAAAAATCATGTCTTGTGGGATTTAAAAAAGTGTCTATTTCTTTATCTTCTGTTATTCCCCTATTTAGTAATATTTTTGTTAGCAATTCTGATATATTATGTTTTTCTGCTACTTCTGCTATTTTTTTATTATTTTCTTCATAAAACTCCCATTTTTTGTTCATAATATCTCCCTAAAATAAACATTTTTTATATTATATATCTTTTCTACTTCTTTTTAAAGGCTTTTTTTATTTTTTTATACTTTAAGTTTCGCTATTTTTTTACTAATACTATAAATTTATCTACAAAAAAAGTATATACTTTTAACTTAAATTTTTATACTAGTTGATTTTTTGGGTTAATAGTATTATAATTTTTGTGCACATAAATTATATGGATTAGGAGGGATTACCCATGTGCACCGAAATTCTTCTTTTTGAAGGAAAGGAGATTTCTCTTATTACTCTTTTAAACAAACGATTTCCTGATTGGAAAAACTGTAAGCACATTTTTGTTGCTTCGCCAGTCCATGATAGGTTGTTGTCGTTTTTAAAAGATTCTGAAATAGGAATATTTCAGGAAGGCACCGTTTGCTATAAGATGAGGGCTCTTACCAACAACATCTTTGGCATTGAGTGGATTAAATCCCAGGAAGAATGTTTTCATTTTTCCTGCAATCTCATGTTAGAGGGTCCTGCTATTAAGATAACCTTCTAACGCAAAAAGAAAGTAAAAGAATTTTTCCTTTTACTTTCTTTTTTTACATTATTAATCAATATTGAAAAGCGTTTTTACATTCCAAGTTGTTCCATTTATTGTATCATTTAATATAATACCTTTACTATCTAAGTTACTTCTAATTGCATCTGCTGTTTCAAAGTCTTTTATTTTTTTTGCTTCACTTCTTTTTGCTATCATTTCATTAATTTCTTCTTCAGAAATATCAAGATTTGCAACATACTTTTGTTTCATTTCTAAAAGAAATCTTTCTGGTTCTTGCTCAAATAGTCCAAGTATACCATATACTTCTTTTATATTTGCTAGTATTTTAGATAAAGTATTTGCAGTTTTTTCTCTGTTATTCTTTTTAGCATTTTTTATTATTACATTAATATATTTGAAAATACTATGTAGGTTTGAAAGTGCTGCAGCACTATTAAAATCGTCATCCATAACTTCTATAAAGTTTGGTATAATATTTTCAGAAATATCGTCTTCTAGTGTTTCTCCATCTTTATTTCCATTATATAAGTCAATAAATTCTTTCATTGCTTTTATTGTAGTGTAGAAATAATATAAATGTTTTTCTGCTAATGCAAAATCTTTGTCTAACAAATCCATATCTGATGTATAATGTTTTGAATACATTACGAATTTAATTACTTCATAATTATATTTTTTTAGAGCATCACGAATACTTAGTGAATTTCCTAATGATTTACTCATTTTTTCTCCGTTTATTTTTATTAGTCCACAATGAGACCAATATTTTGCAAAAGGTTTTCCTGTTAAAGCTTCACTTTGTGCAATTTCATTTTCGTGATGTGGGAAAAGCAAATCTTTTCCTCCACCATGGATATCAATTGTTTCTCCAAGATTTTTTAAAACCATTGTAGAACATTCAATATGCCATCCTGGTCTTCCTTTTCCCCAAGGAGAATCCCACGAAACTTCTCCTGGTTTTGCCGATTTCCATAAAGCAAAATCTATTGGATCACGTTTTCCTTCCTCTACATCTTTTCTAACTCCATTTAATAATTCATCTACTTTTCTGTTTGATAGCTTACCATAATTAGGAAAACTCCTTACATCAAAATAGACATCTCCATTTTCTGCTGGATAAGCATGGCCTTTGTTAATAAGTCCTTGAACAAATTCAATTATATTTTCTATATTTTCAGATGCTTTTGGCTTTACATCTGCATCTGTAATATGAAGATTTGCCATATCTTTTTCTGTTTCTTCAATTTGTTCTCTAGAAAATTCTAATGGTTCTTTTCCTAGTTTATTTGCCCTATCTATAATTTTGTCATCAACATCTGTATAATTTCTAACGTATTTTACGTTATATCCTCTGTAACGCAAATAATCAGCTACCATTGCATATGCAATTGCCTGTCTTGCATGACCTATATGGCTTAAGTCATATACAGTAATACCACATGCGTACATTTTTACGTTTTTTTCATCTAAAGGAATAAATTCTTCTTTACGTCCAGTCATAGAATTATATAGTCTCATAATAATACCTCCCATATAAAAAAAGTTATGCTCCCTGCATAACTTAATATATTCAAATATATATTAATTATTGCAGGCACAAAATTTACTCATACCTACAACATAGGTAAGAGTGTTATCTACAGCAACAATTAATTAATACATATTTTTTCATATTATTTCCTCACTATTTATTTTTTATAATTATATAAGCAAATGCTATAATTGTCAAGATATTTAGTAACTGTTTTTCTTTGGT
>CAYMXX010000042.1:0-9593 GCA_964394545.1 uncultured Clostridium sp. | reverse complement strand
GGATCTATCTGTATTACAAGAGAACAAAAAGGTATAGGTAGAGGACAAGCTAGTGCTTTAATTGATGTTGTTAAAGCAAGAGATGAGTATTTTGAAGAAACAGGTATATATATTCCAGTATGTTCAGATGGTGGAATAGTTTATGACCATCACATTACTCTAGCATTAGCAATGGGAGCAGACTATGTAATGATGGGAAGATACTTTGCAAGATTTGATGAAAGCCCAACAAGAGTTGTAAAAGTAGGAAATAACTATGTTAAAGAATATTGGGGAGAAGGTTCAAACAGAGCAAGAAACTGGCAAAGATACGATTTAGGTGGAGAAGCTAAAAACAAACTTGCATTCGAAGAAGGTGTTGATTCATATATACCATATGCAGGAGCTCTAAAAGAAAATTTAGATGTAACAATCGCAAAAATAAAATCTACAATGTGCAATTGTGGTGCAACAACAATCCCAGAATTACATAAAGTTGCAAGATTAACAATGGTTTCTGAAGTAAGTATTTCAGAAGGCGGAGCACATGATGTAACACTAAAAGAAATAGATAATTCTTATAAATCATAATTTGTTTTATATAAAAAAGAACTCGCTTAGCGAGTTCTTTTTATTCCCATTCAATTGTTGCAGGTGGTTTCGATGTTATATCATATACAACTCTATTTATATGTTTTACTTCGTTTACAATTCTAGAAGATACTTTTTCTAATATATCATAAGGAATTCTGCTCCAAGTTGCTGTCATAAAATCTGTTGTACAAACACTTCTTAAAGCAAGAGTATAATCATAAGTTCTATAATCTCCCATAACTCCAACTGATTTTAGGTTTGTTAAAACTGCAAAATATTGATTCAATTCTTTATCTAATCCAGCATTTGCAACTTCTTCTCTAAAAATATAATCTGCATCTTTTAATATTTCTAATTTATCTTTAGTTATATCTCCAATAACTCTTATTGCAAGACCTGGGCCAGGGAAAGGTTGTCTAAATACTAATTTATCTGGTATTCCAAGTTCTAATCCTGTCTTTCTAACTTCGTCTTTAAATAAATCTCTTAAAGGTTCTATTATTTCTTTGAAATCAACATAGTCTGGAAGTCCACCAACATTATGATGGCTTTTTATAACAGCAGCTTTTCCCTTACCACTTTCTATAACATCAGGGTAGATAGTACCTTGAACTAAAAAGTCTACTGTTCCAATTTTTTTAGCTTCTTCTTCAAAAACTCTAATAAATTCTTCTCCAATTATTTTTCTTTTCTTTTCTGGTTCAGAAATACCTGCAAGTTTTCCTAAAAATCTTTCTTCAGCATTTACTCTAATAAGATTTATATCAAATTGATTTCTAAATATTTGTTCAACTTCATCACCTTCATTTTTACGAAGAAGGCCATGGTCTACAAATATGCAAGTTAATTGTTTTCCGATTGCTTTATGTAATAATACTGCTGCAACAGAAGAATCAACGCCACCAGAAAGTGCAAGTAATACTTTTTTATCTCCAATTTTTTCTCTTAACGATTTAATAGATTCTTCTACAAAAGAAGACATTACCCAGTCGCCAGAACATTTACAAATATTATATAAAAAGTTTCTAATTATTTGAACACCATTTACAGTATTGTTAACTTCTGCGTGAAATTGAATTCCATAAAAGTTTAAATCTTTATTTTCAATTGCTGCAGTAGGACAGTTATCTGTAGTTGCAATTACTTTAAATCCATTAGGTACTTCTTTTACTAAATCTGTATGGCTCATTAAGCAAATATTTTTATTGTCAAAGCCTTCAAAAAGTGGGGAAGAGTTGTCTAAAGTAACTTCTATTTCTCCATATTCTTTTTTAGTTCCTCTTTCAACTTTGCCACCTAAACTACTACTCATAAATTGCATTCCATAACAAATACCTAAAATAGGAATACCAAGTTTAAATATTTCTTTGTCACAAGCAGGTGAATCTTCTTCGTAAACACTTGCAGGTCCACCAGTAAATATAATACCTTTCGGATTAATTTCTTTTATTTTTTCAATAGGGGTATCATAGGGTAAAACCTCAGAATACACATTACACTCTCTAACACGTCTTGCTATTAATTGATTAAATTGACTATAAAAGTCTAAAATAACAATAGTTTCTTTGCTTTTCATAAATAAAATCTCCTTTTAAATAATTATATGTCATATTTTATCATAAAGAGTATTCCAAATCAATATGAAATATTTTAAAAAAACTCTTGACAAAGTACGAACATGTGTTTATAATTGAAATACGAAAACGAAAAAACGTTCGCAATAACAAAGGAGGAAAATATTATGAAAATAGTTAATATTAAAAAATTTATAAGAAGTATAACAATAGTAGTATTAATAATTATAGGATTATCTTTACTAATTTCAAATGCTACATATTCTCATGGAGAAAAACAATATAAAACAATATATGTATCTAATGGAGATACTCTTTGGAGTATTGCAAAAAGCAATCAAGAATCAAATGATTACTATAAAGAAAAAGATATAAGATATATTATAAATGATATTGCTAAAATTAATAATATAGAAAACTCGAATATAAAAATAAATCAGGAATTATTAATTCCTATAATATAGGGGGATGTAGGAAAGGAGTAAAGTCTTTATCTTTACTCCTTAAAATTTGCAAGAGGATTATTTTCTACTGCGCTTCTAACTTGACTATTATCAACATGTGTATATATTTCTGTTGTAGATATACTTTCATGTCCTAAAAGCTCTTGAAGAGCACGTATATCTACATTTCCATATTGATACATTAGTGTTGCTGCAGTATGTCTTAATTTATGTGTAGAATATTTATTAATGTCTAAACCAGCTTTTAATAATTCTTTTTTTACAATTGTTTGAACTGTTCTATTACTAATTCTTTCTCGTCTTTCACTCAAGAATAAAGCATTTTTTGAATTGTATTTTATACCTTCTTTAGGTCTAGAATCCATATATTTATTAATTGCGTTCATACAAGCATTATTTAAATAAATGGTTCTTTCTTTATTTCCTTTTCCAACAACATTTAATTTGCAGTCGCTAAAATTTATATCAGGTATATCAATACCTACTAATTCAGATAAACGCATACCACAATTTAAAAATAACGTAATAATTGCATAATCTCTTTCGCTGTTTCTAGCTTCTGTATCATTAGTTACTTCCAATAATTTCTTACTTTCATCTAAAGATAAATACTTTGGCATTCTTTTTCCAAGTTTAGGTGTTTCTAAGTTTTGAGCAGGATTTGTATTTATTAATTTAGCTTTATTGCACAAATAATTAAAAAATATTCTTATAGAAGAAATTTTTCTGGCACGTGTTGCCGGACTACTTCTTAATTCTGTTGCCATATATGAAATATAGCTATGTATATCTTCTAATTTTATTTTTTTAATAGTATCAAGGCTTATATCATTTATAGTAATCTTAGTCCAGTCATTTTCAGTAGTTAATTTAAAATGTATCTTAATATATTTTAAAAAATTCATAAGATCATAATTATATTCTTTTATACTATTAGGAGATTTGTTAAGTATTGTAATATTATAATCTAAAAATGAATTTAAAAAATCCGGATTCATATCTCTATCTATCATAATGTGCCTCCTTTGTAAGTGATTTTTTATTATTATATCATATAAAAATATTAAAAGTGCAAGTAAATGTAAAAAATAGTATTTATAAATTAATCTTGATTTTTATCATTTAACGTACAATGTGTTTATGTTACTATAGTTACAATTTCTGAAATTAAGATGTCGAGTAAGTTCGTTTATTTTTTATGAAATTTTTATGATTTCTTTTTATTCCATTTTTTAATATTTTATAGTAAAATAGTGTAGCAATGTTTTAATTAAAATATTGTTGTTATTAATACCCATTAGGAGGTAATCAAATTGAAAAAATTCAAAGTTGCCATTGTTGGCGTAACAGGCCTTGTTGGTATGTCTGTTTTAAAAGTATTAGAAGAAAAAAAATTACCAATTGAAACTTATGGTTTATTCGCAACAAAAAATTCTGCCGGAAATGTCCTTTCTATTCTTGGTAAGGATTATGTAGTTGAAGAATTAAATGAATCTTCTTTTAACTCAGGGTATGATTTTGCAATATTTGCTGCAAGTGGAGAAACATCTCAAAAATATGCACCAATAGCAGTTGAACATGGTTGTATTGTTATTGATAATAGTAGTTATTTTCGTATGCATGAAGATGTTCCCTTAATCGTTCCAGAAGTAAATTTTGAAGATATTGATATTAATAAAGGAATTATTGCTAACCCAAACTGTTCTACAATTCAAGCTATGCTACCTTTAAAAGCACTAGATAATAAATACCAAATCAAAAGAATTGTATATTCTACATATCAAGCAGTATCAGGTGCAGGTAAAGAAGCTTTATGTGATTTAAAAAATATTGATGGTTCTAAACCATTAAAAAAATTTCCACATCCTATTTATAATAACTGCTTACCGCATATTGATACTTTTACGGATAATGGCTATACAAAAGAAGAATTAAAAATGATAAATGAAACACGAAAAATTTTACATAAGCCTGATTTAAGAATAACAGCAACAACTGTAAGAGTTCCAGTTACAAATTCTCATTCAGAATCAATTAATGTTGAATTTGAAAAAGATTTTGAATTAGAAGATTTAATCTCTACATTAAAAAATTTTCCAAATCTTATTGTAATGGATAATCCTTCTTCTAATTTATATCCTATGCCTATAACAGCTACTGGTTATGATGAAGTTTTTGTTGGAAGAATTCGCCGCGATTATAGTGTAAAATCTGGTGTAAATCTTTGGGTTGTCGCAGATAATATTAGAAAAGGTGCTGCTAGCAATGCAGTTCAAATCGTTGAAAAATTAATAAATAAATCTAATAAGGAGGTCTTGTAATATGAATAAAATTAAAATTGGAATTTATGGATATGGAAATTTGGGTAAAGGAGTAGAATTAGCAATTCATAATAATCCTGATATGGAATTAGTAGGTATTTTTACAAGACGCAATCCTAATTCTCTTACAACTTTATTTGATACTTCAAAAGTATTTTCTGCAAGCAATATTGCTAAAATGAAAGAAAATATAGATGTTATGATTTTATGTGGTGGTTCTGCAACTGATTTACCAAAACAAGGTCCTGAAGTATGTTCTATGTTTAATACTGTTGATAGTTTCGATACTCATGCAAAAATACCAGAATATTTCGATTCAATAAATAAAGTGTCAAAAAGTTCTAACACATTATCCCTAATTTCTTGCGGTTGGGATCCTGGTTTATTTTCATTAAACCGTTCATTACTAGAATCTGTTTTGCCAAATGGAGAAAATTATGTTTTTTATGGAAGAGGTGTAAGTCAAGGACATTCTGATGCAATTAGAAGAATTAACGGTGTAAAAAACGCAGTTCAATATACAGTTCCTTATGATGATTCAGTTAATAAAGTACGAAATGGAGATAATCCTATTTTTTCTTCTGTTCGAGAAATTATGTGGAGAGAATGTTTTGTAGTATTAGAAAATGATGCTAATCCTGAAAAAGTGGAAAAAGAAATTAAAGAAATGCCAAACTACTTTGAGCCATATAATACCATTGTTCATTTTATTTCTGAAGAAGAGCTAAAAGAAAAACATAGTGGTATGCCACATGGTGGATTTGTTTTAAGAAGTGGTAAATCAAGTAATGGGATAAATCAAATTGCAGAATTTTCTTTAAAATTAGATTCTAATCCCGAATTTACAGCAAGTGTTTTAGTTGCATATGCTCGTGCTATTTATAGAATGCGTCAAAAAGGATTTACTGGTGCTATTACAGTTTTAGATGTACCTGTTTCTTTGCTTTCACCTAAAACACGTGAAGAATTATTAAAGCAAACATTATAATCATAAAAAACGACTACAATTGTAAGAATCAACGCAGTTTAAAGTTGAAGCTAAACTTAACGAATTTTAAAAAAAGAATTAACTAAATGAAGTGAACCCCGTATAGTGGACACTAAAAAAGAGAGCTCTTTTTAAAAAAATAAAAAGCATTGAAAATAAAATTAACATATATTATAATAACAAAATAATGATAACTTCGTTTAAATTTAGACAAAGTTTTGAAATTAAAAAAGGTGTGACAAAGATGGACACAGTAATATTAAAATTTGGAGGAAGTTCAGTTGCAGACAATATAAAACTAAATATTGTTGCTAAAAAAGTAATTGGTATAAAGAATGAGGTGAAAAATGTAGTAGTTGTTGTATCTGCTCAAGGAAAAACAACTGACAATTTAATTAAAGAAGCACAAGAATTATCAGCCATTCCGGAAGAAAGAGAAATGGATATGTTATTATCTACCGGAGAACAAATAACAGCATCTAAATTAAGTATATTATTAAATAGAATGGGGCATAAAGCTATTTCATTAACAGGTTGGCAAGCAGGAATTGCAACTAGTAATATATATAGAAATGCTAGAATTAAACAAATATGTTCAGAAAGAATTGAAAAAGAATTAAATGACGGAAAAATTGTAATAGTAGCAGGTTTCCAAGGAATAGATGAAGATGGAAATATTACAACATTAGGAAGAGGTGGATCTGATACAACAGCAGTAGCATTACAAACAGCTTTAAAAGCAGATGCATGTTATATATTTTCAGATGTAAATGGAATTTATTCTGCAGACCCTAATATGATAAAAATAGTCAAAAGGCTAAAAGAAATTTCTTTTGATGAGATGCAAGAAATCGCAGATGCTGGAGCTAAAGTATTACATAATAGATGTGTACAAATTGGCAAAAAATTTGATTGCAATATTATTGCTAAATCAACTTTTTCTGATGAAGGTGGTACGACAATATGCCAAAAGATAGAAACAACGGAAGTAAAAAGTATTGTAAAAAATGAAAAATTAATAGAAATACAAATAGATATAAAAGATTGCAAACAATCAATATCTATATATCAAAATTTATTGAAAAACAATATTATACCAGAATCTTTCGAAAATAAAGAAAGCAAAATAAATATAAGAATTGCAAAAACAGAAAAGAACAAAATATTTGAATTATTAGAAAGAAACTACCCTGATACAAAAGTTATAGAATCAAATATAGTAAAACTAAGTATAGTAGGGTATGGCATTACTCAAGATAATAGTATATTAAGTAAAGTTATATCAAAACTAAAAAATTATAAAATAGATATAGAAGATATTAATTTAACACAATCTAAAATAGAAATTATTGTAAATGAAGTAGAAAACTTTATTTTAGAAGAATTACATAGAGAGTTAATAAAAGAGTAGAAGGAGAGATTAATATGAAAAAAACAATTTTCGAAGGATGTGGGACAGCAATAGTAACACCATTTACAGAAGATGGTGTAAATTTTGAGGAATTTAAAAAATTAATAGAATTTCAAATAGAAAATAATGTTGATGCAATAATTGTGTGTGGGACAACAGGAGAAGCATCAACAATGATGAAAGAAGAAAAAGAGGAAACTATAAAATTTGCAATTGATGTTGTAGCACATAGAACAAAAGTAATTGTTGGAACTGGAAGTAATAATACAAAAACAGCAATAGAAATGTCTCAATTTGCGGAAAGCGCAGGTGCTGATGGAATTTTAGTTGTAACCCCATATTATAATAAAACTACTCAACAAGGTTTAATTGCACATTATACTGAAATAGCTAAATCAGTAAATTTACCAATAATAATGTATAGCGTGCCAGGAAGAACAGGAGTTAATATTCTACCAGAAACATGTAAACAACTTTCAAAAATAGAAAACATAGTAGCTATTAAAGAAGCAAGTGGAAATATATCACAAGTGGCAAAAATAGCAAATTTATGTAAAGAAGATTTAACAATATATTCTGGAAATGATGATCAAATACTTCCAGTACTATCATTAGGGGGAAAAGGTGTAATATCTGTTTTGTCTAATATTATGCCCAAATATACACATGATATGGTAAGAAAATATTTGGATGGAAATACCCAAGAAGCAACAAAAATGCAATTAGATGTAATTGACTTAATAGATGCATTGTTTGTAGAGGTAAATCCTATTCCTGTAAAATATGCATTAAATTTAATGGGATTTGATTTTGGAAAACCTAGATTACCATTAATAGAAATGTCAGAGAAGAATAAACAGGTTATGAAAGACGTTATGAAACAACATAGCCTAATATAAAGGAGGCAAAAGATGAAAATATTATTAAATGGTGCAAATGGAAGAATGGGAAATGAAATTATTAATTTAATAAAAGAACAAAGTGACTTAGAAATAGTTTGTGGATTTGACATAGAATGTAGTAATGATAGAGGTTTTCCTATCTATAATAAAATAGAAGCGATTGAAGAAAGTATAGAAGTAATTATTGACTTTTCTGTACCAGCAGCAACATTAGAAATATTAAAATATGCAATAAAACATAAGATTCCAATGGTTATTGCTACAACAGGATTCAATCAAGAACAATTAAAAGAAATAGAAAAAGCTTCAAAAGAAATACCAATATTTAAAAGTTCTAACATGTCTTTAGAAATCAATTTAATGGCAAGTTTAGCACAAAAAATAGCAGAGATATTAAAAGAAAATGACATAGAAATAATAGAAACACATCATAATAAAAAAATAGATAGTCCAAGTGGAACAGCAATTCTTCTTGCAGATGCAATTAATGAAGTATTTGAAGGTGAAAAACAATATAATTTTGATAGAATGAATAAAAGAGAAAAAAGAAATAAAAGAGAAATTGGTTTCTCTGCTATAAGAGGTGGAAACATAGTTGGTGAACATACAGTTAAATTTTTTGGAGAAAATGAAACATTAGAAATAACACATAAATCTTATTCAAGACAAGTGTTTGCAGAAGGAGCATTAAAAGCAACTAGATTTATTGTAACTCAAGCTGTTGGACTATATGATATGAAAGACCTAGTAAAATAAAGAGGAGGATTTATGCAAATAATAGAATATCAAGAAAAGTATTTAGAAGATGTAAAAAACTTACTTGTAGAGCTAGAAGAATATATACTAACTATTGATAAAGATAATTTAGATCAGTTACATCCTGAATATAGAGATAAAATGGCTATTTTAGATTTAGAAGAAGTAAAAGATAATGAAGGTAAATGCTATTTAGCAATGGAAAATGACAAAGTAGTTGGTTTAATAATGGGCTATGTTAGAACTTATGATGATTTAGATTACAAATCCATAATATAATTTTATATTTGAGTCACATCAAAATCGTTTTTAAGGCATTTTTTTGATGGGTGGGACTAAAATGCAAGTCCATATATTTTACTCCTATTCCTTTTTGCATAAAACTTTGATAATACAAACCAAGTGTAACCTTTTTTTATGTTTATAGAGTTACATATAGATTGTACTATAAAATTATTGAACAAGAAATAAGTGGAGCAATTCAAAAAATGTGAATAATAATTTTATTAATGTATAAAATATTATGAAATTGTATTTCGCAAAAATCAGAATATTTACTTTTTGCGAAATGTATGCTAAAATATATTTGAGGTGAACATTAGTT
>CAYMXX010000041.1:0-9615 GCA_964394545.1 uncultured Clostridium sp. | reverse complement strand
AAGTATATATTTAAAAGTTCCGTTCTTCAAGGCGTTTAAGATACTACATAATCAATTGAAAGATACACACTCTAATTTAGAGAAAAATTTAAATGCAACAGGTCGAACTCACTTTGAAATATATATTTTTTTTCATAGCTGAGTTTATAATAGTAATAAAAATATAAAAACTTAAATTTAGTTTAAAGTTTGATATTTTAGTACAAGTGTTATATAATAATATATATTTTATTAGGGGGTCACAAAATGGCTGATAAAAAAAGAAAAAGCAAAAAAACAAATAAAAAAGAAAACTTAAGTAAAGAGTATAAAACAAAAAATAAAAAACCACAAACAAAGAAAAAGAAAATAATAAAAAAGGTTCTTTTAATAGCACTTTTATTAATACTAATTTTAGCAGGAGTAGCATTTGGAATAGTTTGGGGAATAGCAAAAGAAGCAAAATTAACTGCTAAAGATTTTGCAATAAAAAATGAAAATTCTATTGTATTAGACAAAGTTGGTACTCAAATTGCAGAATTAAGTGGTAGCGAAAATAGAAAATATGTAACTATTTCTGAAATGGCTCCATATTTGCCAGAAGCATTTATATCAATAGAAGACGAACGTTTCCGTGAGCATATGGGAGTAGATGTAAAAAGAACATTAGCAGCAACAGTAAAATATGCTTTTAGCAAAATTGGAATAGGTTCTTCTAGCTATGGTGGTAGTACAATAACTCAACAATTAGTAAAAAATACAACACAAGAAAAAGATAGAACATGGCAAAGAAAAGTAAAAGAAATAGCAAGAGCTTATTACATAGAAAAAGAATTATCAAAAGACCAAATTTTAGAGTTATATTTAAATTTAATATTTATGGGAAATACATCTTATGGTGTTGAAGTTGGTTCAAACTATTATTTCTCAAAAAGTGCAAAGGATTTAGACTTAGCAGAATGTTCATTTTTAGCAGGGATAAATAATAGCCCAAATAGCTATGACCCATTTGTAGAAGATGAAGAAGAAAGAGAAGCAAATTTAAATAGAATAAAAAGAAGAACAAAAACAGTTATAGAAAAAATGAATGAACTTGGGAAAATAAATTCAGAAGAAGAATATAAACAAGCATTAGAAAAAGTTGAAAATGGATTAACATTTAAACAAGGAGCAGCAATTGCAAATGTATATTCGTATCATACAGACGCAGCTATTTTACAAATAGAAAGACAAATAATGGAAGAAAAAGATATGACTAGAGAAGCTGCAGAATTATACTTATATAGTGGTGGGTTTACAATTTACACAACACAAGATAGTTCAATACAAGCAACAATGAATGAAGAAATGCAAAAAGAAAAATACTTAAAAGCATCTAAAAAAGAAGCTGGAAAAACAGCTCAAGCAGGTATGGTACTTTTAGACCATAAAACAGGATATGTATTAGGTGTAATTGGTGGATTAGGTGAAAAAACAACATCAATGGGATTAAACAGAGGAACACAAGCAGTAAGACAAACAGGTTCTTCTATGAAACCACTATCGGTTGTAGCACCAGGAATAGAAAGTGGAAAACTTACAGCAGCATCTGTATATGATGATGTGCCATATAAAAATTATAAGAATTATGACTGGTCTTATAGAGGATTAATTAATATAAGATATTCAATTGAAATTTCTCAAAATATACCAATGCTAAAAGCTATACAAACAGTTGGAGTAGAAAATTCACTAAAATTCTTAAAAAATTTAGGATTTTCACATTTAGATGATGAAGCTGATAATAATATAGGAATAGCATTAGGGGGATTAACAAATGGTGCTACACCATTAGAAATGGCAGCAGCATATGCTACAATAGCAAATGATGGGGTATATATTGAACCAACATTCTATACAAAAGTTGTAGATGGAGATGGAAACACAGTATTTACACCAAAACAAGAAACTAGAACAGTAATGTCTGCTTCTGCTGCATATGTAGTAAAAGAAATATTAACACAACCTGTAAAATCAGGTACATCAACAACATTAGCTATGTCTGGAATGAGTGTAGCTGCAAAAACTGGTACAACAAATAATGATTATGATAGATGGTTATGTGGATTTACACCATATTATACTGCTGCAACATGGTATGGATATGATACTAGCGAAACAGTATCTGGATGGTCATTAAGTCCAGCAACTCAAATATGGGGAGCTGTTATGAAACCGGCGCATGCAGGCTTAGAAAAAAGAACATTTGCACAAACAAGACCAGCAGGAGTTGTTACTGCAAAAGTATGTAGAGATTCTGGATTACTTGCAGGTGAATATTGTACAGAAGATCCAAGAGGAGATAGAACATATACAGAATATTTCGTGCAAGGAACAGCACCAACTAAAAAATGTGAGTGCCACGTAAAAGTAGATATATGTAAAGAAACAGGTTTACTTGCAAATGAATATTGTCCAGATAAAGAATCAAAAGTATTTATAACAAGACCAAATAGCGATACAGATACATCATGGAAAAGTGCAAAAGATGCAGAATACATGTTAACAATAAAAGATACTTGTACAACACATACAGAAGTTGCAGATACAATAAAACCAGAAATAAAATTAAATGGAGAATCTACAGTAACAATAGAACTAAACGACACATATAAAGACAAAGGAGCTAAGGCAACAGACAATAAAGATGGAGACCTAACAGACAAAATACAAATATCTGGCAAGGTAGACACAAGTAAAGCAGGAACATATACAATAACATATATAGTAGAAGACTCAGCAGGTAATAAAGCAACTGCAACAAGAACAGTTATTGTAAAGGGAAAAAATACAACTGGAGGTAATACTACAGGTGGAAATGAAAACAATACAACAGGAAACGAAATTAGCAATACTATTACAAATACCACTACAAACACAAATACAACAGAATAGGATAAATGAAAAAATACTAAAAAACAAGGAGAGCTAAAATGTCTAAAAGAAGCAATTATATAAGTTGGGATGAATATTTTATGGGAATTGCACTGCTTTCAGGTGAAAGAAGTAAAGATCCAAACTCACAAGTAGGAGCATGTATAGTAAGCCCAGACAATAAAATATTATCTATAGGATATAATGGATTTCCAATAGGATGTTCAGATGACGAAATATCATGGGAAAGAGAAGGAGAATTCGCAGACACAAAATATCCATATGTGTGTCATTCAGAATTAAATGCAATACTAAATTATACAGGGTCAACATTAAAACAAAGCAGAATATATGTTACACTATTTCCATGTAACGAATGTGCAAAAGCAATTATACAATCTGGAATTAAAGAAGTAATATATATGAGTGATAAATACAAGGATACAGATTCAGTAAAAGTATCTAAAAGAATGTTAGAAATGGCTGGAGTAAAATATACTAAATATGAATCAAAAGGAGTAAAATTAGAATTAAATTTATAGTAGACAAAAGGGGACAGACCCCTTTTGTTTTTTTTGTTATCTTCTATTGTAAAAAAGGACAAACTAGTATAAAATATGTAAGTACAAATATAGAACTATTTGGAGGTAAACATGAAACTTGTAGATGAAAGTAATTTAGAAAAATATAATGAATTTTTAAAAAAACATGATAGATGTAATTTTCAACAATCAATAGAATGGGGAAAAGTAAAAGCACCAGCTTGGAAAAATGAAGTTATTTTAGCAGAAGATAATGCTGGGAATATAATAGGTTCAATAAGTGTATTAATTAGAAAAATACCTATTTTTGGGAATTTAATGTATTCATCAAGAGGACCTGTATGTGATATACACAATAAAGAAGTTTTAAACCAATTAACAGAAGGACTAAAAGAACTTGCAAAAAAATATAATGCATTTGTTTTAAAAATAGAACCAGATATAAAAAGCAATGACCAAGAATTTAGAAAAATAGTTACAGAATTAAAGTATAAAATAAAAGATGATGCCAAGAATTTCAGTGAAGAAATTCAACCAAGATATGTGTTTAGACTAGACATAAAAGGAAAGACAGAAGATGAAATATTTAAGGCATTTCATCAAAAAACAAGATACAATGTAAGACTAGCAACTAAAAAAGGTGTAGTTGTAAAAGAAGGAACAAGGGAAGATTTAAAAGATTTTCATGAAATAATGAAGGTAACAGGAAAAAGAGATGACTTTATAATAAGACCATTAGAGTATTTTCAAAAAATGTATGATGAACTAGGAAAAGACCATGTAAAACTTTTAATGGCATATTATGAGGACAAGCCAATATCAGGAATATTTGATATAGACTATGGAAATAAAGTATGGTATTTATATGGAGCAAGTAGTAATGAACACAGAAACCTAATGCCAAATTATTTATTGCAATGGGAAGGAATAAAATATGCAATAAGCCAAGGTAAAGATATGTATGATTTTAGAGGAGTTTCAGGTGTTCTGGACGAAACACATCCACAATACGGTTTATACAGATTTAAAAAAGGATTTAATGCAGAATTTACAGAATTTATTGGAGAAATATATTTTGACTTTAAGCCATTTATATATAAGGCTTATAAAATATCAGAAAAAATATTTAAAAAAGCAAGAGGAATTATAAGAAGATTAAAAGGAGAAGTTTAATGAAATCATTAATAATAAATAAAAATGATTTGAGACATAATATAAATATAATAAAAGAAATAGCAAAAGTAGATATACAAAACGACAATGGAAACACATATAAAATAATTGGAATAGTAAAGGGTAATGGTTATGGATTGGGTCTTGTAGAATATTCTAATTTTTTAATAGACAATGGAATACAAACATTAGCAGTAGCAACAGTAGAAGAGGCAATAGAATTAAGAAAAGCAGGAATAAAAGAAGATATATTAATGCTTTCTTCAACAAGTATAAAAAGTGAAATTCAAGAATTAATAAATAATGATATAATATTAACAATAGGTTCAAAAGAAAGTGCAGAGATTGTAAAAGAATTAAGTAAAAAAACAAATAAAAAAATAAGAGCACATATAAAAATAGACACTGGTTTTGGGAGATATGGATTTATATATAACAACATTAGAACAATTGTAGAAACAATAAATTCTTTGAAGGATGTTTCAATAGAAGGAATGTATTCTCATTTTTCATTGGCATATTACAAGAATAATAAATGGACAATAGAACAGTTTAATAGATTTATGGAAGTTGTAGAGGCTTTAAAATTGAATAATATAAATATACCAACATTGCATATTTGTAACTCACCAGCATTTTTAAATTATCCAAATATGCACCTAAATGGAGCTAGAATAGGTTCTGCATTTTTAGGAAGAGTAGACGCTCAAATTAATGTAGGACTTAAAAAAATAGGAAAACTAAAATGTAGTATAGAAGAAATAAAAATAGTTCCAAAAGGATTTAACATAGGATACTTAAATAGCTATAAAACTAAAAAAGAAACAAAAATTGCAATTGTGCAACTAGGATATATAGAAGGGTTTAATATAGGTACAAGACAAGATATGTTTAGATTTGTAGATAAATTAAGAAATTTATCACATAGCATAAAAAGCTTTTTTAAAAAACAAAATCTAAAAGTTACAATAAATGATAAAAAATATAATATAATTGGTAAACCAGGAATGTATCATATGGCAATAGATATAACCAATAGCAATGTAAAGATAGGAGATTTTGCATATTTAGAGGTTAATCCATTATATATAGATAGCAAAATAGAAAGGGAGTATGTGTAAATGGAACAGAAAAAAATGTCATTTTTTAAAAGAGCAAAAAATGCAATAATAAATTTTGATGAATACCAAAATTTTTCAAAAGAAAAAGTAGGAACAGCACTAAAATACTTTTTAAAGTTAATGATTATATTCTCAATAATAATTTCTGTGTTTTTAACAGCAAGACTATATAAAGAAGTAGAAACAATAAAAACAAGTTTTGCAAATGAATGTCCAAATTTTAAAATAGAAAATAATACTTTAGTAGTAGATGGAGAAAACAAAAAATACGAAAAAGATTTTGAATATGAAATTTTAGGGTTAATAATTGATTCAGAAAATACAGATTTAACAGAAGAACAAGAAGAAAAATATCAAAGAGTAATTGCATTTTACAAAGATAAAATGATTATGAAAACTCAAGATACAAAGATCGGTATGACATATGAGGATATTAGTAAGAATCAAGAAATAAACGGATTTTCAAAACAAAAAATTTTAGATTATGCAAATAGTAATGCAATGATAAGTATATATGTAGCATTTGGTGTAGTAACATTTTTAGTAATATTTATAGCATATTCAATACAAATTATAATTGATATATTCTTGCTATCAATAATAGGAATTATAATGAGTAAAATAGCAGGAGTAAGTTTAAAATACAAAGAAGTCTTTAATATGTCTGTGTATGCACTAACATTATCAATTGTTCTATATTTAATATATATGTGTGCAAATATAATGACTGGAATAACAATAAAATATTTTGACTTAGCTTATCAAATTATTTCATATATATACATTATAACAGCAATATTAATGATTAAATCAGATTTAATTAAACAACAAATAGAAGTAGGAAAAATAGTAGAAGAACAAAAAAAGGTAAGAGAAGAAAAACAACAAGAAAATAAAGAAAAAGAAGAAAAACCAAAGGAAAAGAAAAAAGAGAAACAAGAAAAAAAGGATAAAGATGAAAAAGAGCCAGAACATCCAGAAGGAAGTCAAGCATAACAAAAAGGAGAGAAAAAAATGAAAGACAAACCAAAAAGTAATGATAAATTACTATACTTAATTTTAGGAATTATAACAGTAATTTGTATATCAATAATAGCAGTTCTTACACTAAATAATGGAGCAGATACAAAAGAAGATTTAGAATTATCATATACAGATTTAATTAAAAAGATAGACAGCAAAGAAGTAGAAAAAATAGAAATGACAGTTGGAAGTACAACTGTAAAAGTAAAACTAAAAAACGAAGAAAAAGAAAGAAAAACAATAGTTCCAAGTACACAAGCATTTATAGAATTAGTACAAGAACAAGTAAAAAATGATAATGAAATAAATTTAGAGCAAAAACCAGAAAATACTTTATTAAAAATTTCTGAAACATTAATTACATTTCTTCCAACAATAATAGTATTAATATTATTTGTATTAATATTTAAAATGCAAGGACTTGGAGATAAGGGAAAAGTATATGATGCAGAAAGCAATAAAGATACAAATACAACATTTAAAGATGTTGCAGGATTAGATGAAGAAAAAAATGAATTAATAGAAGTAGTAGACTTTTTAAAAGAACCAAAAAAATTCCAAGAGATGGGAGCAAAAATACCAAGAGGAATACTTTTATGTGGAAAACCTGGTACAGGAAAAACATTAATAGCAAAAGCAATTGCAGGAGAAGCAGGAGTACCATTTATATCTATGAGTGGATCAGAATTTATAGAAATGTTTGCAGGACTAGGAGCTTCAAGAGTAAGAAAATTATTTGAAAAAGCAAAAAAAGTAGCACCATGCATTATATTTATAGACGAAATAGATGCAATAGGAGCAAGAAGAACAAATGCAAGTGGAGCAGAAAGTGAAAATAATCAAACATTAAATCAATTATTGGTTGAAATGGATGGATTTGATACTAACGAAACAGTAATAGTTCTTGCAGCAACAAATAGACCAGAAATGTTAGATAAAGCATTATTAAGACCAGGAAGATTTGACCGTCAAATAACAATAGCTGCACCAGATGCAAAAGGAAGAGAGGAAATATTAAAAATTCATGGAAAAAATAAAAAATTTGCAGATGATATAGATTTAAAAGATATAGCAGAAGACACTGCTGGATTTACAGGAGCAGAACTTGCAAATGTATTAAATGAAGCAGCAATTGTAGCAACAATAAGAAAACACAAAAAAATTCAAATGAGCGATTTAGAAGAAGCAGTAAAAAAAGTTACAGTAGGACTAGAAAAACATAGTAGAGTTATATCAGACAAAGATAAAAAATTAACAGCTTATCATGAAGCTGGACATGCAATAGTTAGTAAATTCCTAGAAACACAAACAGACGTAAAAGAGGTTTCTATAATTCCAAGAGGACTTGCTGGTGGATATACAATGTATAAAACAAACGAAGATAAATACTATATATCAAAAACAGAAATGGAAGAAAAGTTAATTGCATTACTAGGGGGAAGGGCAGCAGAAAAAATAGCTTTAAACGATATTTCAACAGGTGCAAGTAACGACATAGAAGTAGCAACAGAAATAGCAAAAGATATGGTAACAGTATATGGAATGAGTGATACAGTAGGTCCAATATGTTTAAAGCAAAAAGAACCATATGAAAACAGAATTTTAGGAGAAAATATAGATGATGTAATAGGTGCAGAAGTAAAAAGAATGATAGATGTAGCATATAAAAGAGCACAAGAAATAATACTTGCACATATGGATAAATTACAACAAGTAGCAGAAAGATTACTAGAAAAAGAAATAATTTCAGCAGAAGAATTCCAAACATTCTTCGAAGAATAAAAAAATGTAATTTGTATGAACAATTGGGGACTGTCACTCTTTTGTTCCGAAATGGAACAAAAAGAGTGCGAAACATATTGCAAATGTAGGGGTCGGCGTTCTCGACGACCCGAACCACGTTAGGAATACCCAAAATTATAATTCAAAAAATTAATGCAATTCAAATTCTTTTTTATTCAAATAATTTAAAATTCCTGCATCTGTCTTAAAATTAAAAATCAATTTGCAACTACATAATTCCTGAAATTTTTTATTAAATTTTTTATTTATTTCATTTATTCCATATTTACCGTCGCCAATAATAGGATAACCAATGTAAGCAAGATGGGCACGTATTTGATGAGTTCTGCCAGTATGAAGAGTTACATCCAAAACAGCAGTATTATTATTGTTTTGCTTAATAATTTCATATGAAGTAATTATTTTTCTGTAACCAGTTTTAGGTTCTGGCGAAATATAAACCATAGATTTTTTTGTATCTTTAAATAAATATGCAGTTAATGTATCTTTAGTTTTTTTAGGAATTCCATAAACAGTACATTTATAATGCTTTTCTATTTCTAAATTCTTAAATTTATCTAAAAGAATTTCAAGAGCTTCAGCATTTTTGGCAAATATTACTAATCCAGTAGTATTTCTATCTAATCTATGACAAGGCTCAATAAAATTGTATTTTTCTTTTAGAATACTAGTTAAAGTTTTTTCTGAATTATTAGAAACAACTTCAATTTCTACTGGTTTATTAACAACTAGTATATTAGAATCTTCATATATTATATCCAAATTAAAATTTTTAAACAAAAATTCATCATTAATAAACAAAGTGATTTCATCATTAAAATAAACAGAAACATTTTCATTTACTTTAACATTATTTACTCTAATATCTTTTTTTCTTAAAGCTTTATATATAGTATTTAAAGATAATCCATCAAAACTATCTAATAAAAATGTATTTAATTTTTTACCATCATATTTTTTATTTACAACTAATTTTCTCATAAAAACATTATACAAGAAAAACATAAAATAATCAAATAATCTTGCAATTTGTATATGATTATGCTAAAATGAATAAGTCA
>CAYMXX010000040.1:0-9620 GCA_964394545.1 uncultured Clostridium sp. | reverse complement strand
TCATTCCTATGTGTGCCTCTGAGCGAAGCGAGAAAGGAATGAAATTTTTTATGAAAAATTTTATTGCAGGTATTTTTATAGGTGCTGGTGCTATTCTTCCTGGAATAAGCAGTGGTGTACTTTTATGTTCTTTTCGGTCTTTACGAAAAGTTAGTAAATTCTGTTTTGAATTTTTTTAAAGATATTAAAAAAAATTTTACTTTTTTGTTTCCAATTTGTTTAGGCGTTTTTGTTGGTGTGTTTTTGTTTGGAAATGCATTAAAATTTCTTTTTGATAGATATTATATGCCAACTTCTTTTGCTTTTATTGGTTTAATATTAGGTAGTATTCCTTTAGTAATAAAACAAGCTAATATAACTAAAATAAGTTTTATGCACATTCTTTGTATTATGGTCACATTTTCTTTTAGCTTGTATTTAGTTGCACTTGAAGGAAATATTACAAATAGTTTGACTTTTAATTCTAATTCTTTTTTAATTATTGCTGGCATAATTACTTCTGCTGGTATTGTTATTCCTGGTGTTAGTAAAACTGTAATTTTAATGCTTCTTGGAATTTATGAAATTTATATTTCTGCAATAGCAAGTTTAAATTTATCTGTTTTATTTCCTATTGGTATTGGCTTTATAATTGGTGGTTTTTTATTTTTAGTATTAATTAACTTTCTATTTAAAATAGCAAAGTCATATACATACTTTGCTATTGTTGGTTTTGTTTTAGGTTCTATTTTTGTAATTTATCCTGGTTTTGTTTTAAATTTAGAAGGATTTATTTCTCTTGCTTTATTTTTAATCTGTTTTTTTGCTAGCATTAAATTATCTAAAAAATAAATTTGCATTATTCAAATATATCTACTACTTCTATTTTGTTTCCTCTTAAAAATTCTGGTGTTGTCATTCTTTTTGCATTTTCTCCTTGAATTTCTAGAATTTTTAGGATTCCTTTTTTTGCCATTATATATATTGCTTCTTTTTTGTCTACATATAATACTGTTCCTGGTTCTATTTCAAAAAATCTGTATTCGTATTCCTTAAATTCTAAATATTTATTTATAAATTCGTCTACACTTAATGTATCTACTTTCCAAAATTTAATTTTCTTTTGGTTAAGTGTTGCATATGCTCCCATTATTGGGTTTAAACCTCTTACTAAATTCTTTATTTCTTGTGCTGTTTTATTTTCCCAATCTATTTTTGCTTGTGATTTTTCAAGCATTGGAGCAATTGTAAATTTATTTCCTTGTTTTATTCTTGGTGCAGTTTTGTTTTCTATTTTTTCTAACGTTTCTACTAATAAATCTGCTCCTATTTTTGATAGTCTATCCCATAGTTCTCCAGAAGTTTCGTTCTTATCTATATTTACTTTTGTTTGCAGAATAATATCTCCAGAGTCCATCCCCTCATCTAAATACATTGTTGAAACTCCTGTTTCTTTATCTCCATTAAGAATGGCCCATTGTATTGGTGCTGATCCTCTATATTTTGGAAGTAATGATGGATGAACATTTACACAGCCATATTTAGGAATTTCTAATATTTCTTTTGGTATTATTTTTCCATATGCTACAACACATATTACATCTGGATTTATTTCTTTTAATGTGTCTACTATTTCTTTATTATCTCTTAACTTTTCTGGTTGATATATTGTAAATTTTTTTTCAATTGCATATTCTTTTACTTCACATGGAATTAATTTCATTCCCCTTCCTTTTGGCTTGTCTGGAACTGTTACCACAGCTTTAATCTCATGTCCTGCATTATATATTGCATCTAAAGAATCTCTTGCAAAATCTGGTGTTCCCATGAATACTATTTTCATGTTTCTCCTCCTTGCTATTTTTTTAATCTTTTTGCTCTGGTGTTAATAATTCTAATGTTCCTGGTATTATTTTGTCTATAAACACTTCTCCATTTAGGTGGTCGTTTTCGTGTGATATTGCTTGTGCAAATAAATCTTTTGCTTTTATTTCTATTTTTTCTCCTTTTTCGTTTAAGGCTCTTATTGTAACTTCTTTTGGTCTTACTATTTTTGCAAATTTATTTGGAAAACTTAAACATCCTTCTTCTACTGTTTGTTCTCCTTTTGTTTTTATAATTTCTGGGTTTATAAAAACATATGGTTTTACATTTTCTTCGTATAAATCTATTACAAATATTCTTTTTAGAATTCCAACTTGCACTGCTGCTAGTCCAACACCTTGATATTTATGCATTGTTTCTATCATGTCTTTTATTAATTCTTGTATTTTTTCATCAATTACTTCTACTTCTCTTGATTTTTTTCTTAGTATTTCGTCGCCTTCTTCTCTTATTATTCTTGTTGCCATATAAAATTGCCCCCTATATTTTTTATATTATTTTAATCTAATTCATATTATTTGGATTAACGTCTATTACAACCCTTGTATTTTTAAATTTTAGATTATAATACTTTTCTAATGCTGAATTTAATAGATTTATTATATTATTATTTAGTTTACATTTAATAATTATTCTCCACCTGTATTTATTTTTTATTTTACTAATTGGCGCTACAACTGGTCTATACATTTCTATTTTTGTTTTGTATTTAAGGTTTTCTTTGTTTATTAATTCATATATTTTTTTAGAAGCTTTTTCTACTTCTTGTGCTGAAGCCGAGCTTATTCCAACCATTATTATATCGCAAAATGGTGGATATTTCAACTGTGCTCTTAGTGCAATTTCTGTTTCGTAAAATTTATCATAATTTTGTTCTTTTGCAAATTTAATGCAAAAATTATCTGGATTATATGTTTGTATAACTACTTGTCCATTGTTTGACTCTCTTCCTGCTCTTCCGTGCTACTTGTGTAAGTAACCCAAAAGTTCTTTCATTTGCTCTGTAATCTTCTATATTTAAACTTCCGTCTGCTGCAATTACTCCAACTAAATTTACATTTGGAAAGTGATGTCCTTTTACTACCATTTGTGTTCCTATTAAAATATCTATATTTTCATTTCTAAATTTACCTAATATGTTTTCGTGAGAATTCTTTTTTGTAACTGTATCTACATCCATTCTTATTGTAGTCGCTTCTGGAAAAATTTTATTTATTTCATTTTCTAATTTTTCTGTTCCTGTTCCAAAAAATTTTATATTTTTACTTTTGCAACTAGGACATGATTTTACATTATTTATTTCATAACCACAATAATGACATTTTAATGTATTGGTATGTTCATGATATGTTAAACTTATATTGCATCTTTTGCATTTTAAAGTATAACCACAGTCCCTACACATAACAAATGTAGAATATCCTCTTCTATTTAAGAATAGTATTATCTGTTTTTTATTTTTTAAATTTTCTTCTATTTTTTCATATAAACTGTTACTTATTATTGACCTATTTCCATTTGCTAATTCTTCTCTTAAATCTACTATTTCTACATTTGGAAGATTAGAATTGTTTGCTCTTTTTGTAAGTTTTATTAATTCTATTTCACCATTCTTAGCTTTTGTGAATGTTCCAATATCTGGTGTTGCACTACCGAAGTACTAATGGTATATTATTTTGTTTTGCTAAATATTTTGCTATATCTTGTGCTTTGTATCTAGGTGACATATCAGATTTATATGACGAATCATGTTCTTCGTCTATTATTATTATCCCTAAATTCTCTAATGGTGCAAATATTGCTGACCTTGCACCTATTACAATTTTTGCTTTACCACTTTTAATATTTTTCCACTGGTCAAATCTTTCTCCTTGTGAAAGTTTACTATGTAGAACTGCTATGCAGTCTCCAAATCTTGATAAAAATCTATCTACCATTTGTGGCGTAAGTGATATTTCTGGTACTAATACAATTGCTGTTTTGTTGTTTTTTAATGTGTTTTCTATTATTTGCATGTATATTTCTGTTTTTCCGTGAGCCTGTAACTCCATATATAAGAAATTCTTTAAACTCGCTAGCTACTATTTTGTTGTATGCAATTTGCTGTTCTTTAGTTAATTGTAGTGCTCTATCTTTTTTTATATTTTTATGTATAAATGGATTTCTTTCAACTTTTTCTTGTACAATTTCTATATAATCATTTTTTACCAATGTGTTTATTATATTTCTTGAAACTTCTGTTAGGTATTGTAAATCTAAAACATGTATTCCTTCATTTTCGAATAAAAATCTTAATAGTTTTATTTGTTTTTGTGATTTTATTTCTTTGCTTTCAATATCAAATTTTATTTGTTCTTTATCTTTTTTTAAGTATACAAAATTTTCTGTTTTATCTTTAACTCTATTTTGTATGTTTGTGCTAGTTGCTCCTGGTGGTAACATTAGTTTTATACAATCTGATATATTGCAAAAATATCTTCTAGACATAAGTTTTGCAAGTTCTACATTATCTTTTGTTAATATATTATCTTCTACTTTTATAATTTCTTTATTTGCAAATTCGGAATCTTTTTTTATTCCTATAACAAATCCTTCTTTTTGTTTGCTTCTTCCAAATGGCACAAAAACTCTAGACCCTATTTTTAATTCATTTAAAATAGAGTCTGGTATTATATAATCATATGTTCTATTTAATTCCTTTGCTATTGTATTTATTATAACTTCTGCTACCATTTTTGTCTCCTTTGCGTATTAGTATATCAAAAATATTATTTATTCTCAAGAAAGTATCTTGATTTTTGATAAAAAATATACTAATATATTGTTAAATTATAATTTGTAGACAAATTACAATTTATGCAATACATATATATAGAGGAGATTATAAAAATGACTAGTAAGCAAAGAGCATATTTAAGAGGATTAGCAAATACTATAGATGCTATTTTTCAAATTGGTAAAAATGGATTAAATGATAATTTAATTAAACAATTAAATGATGCATTAGAGGCAAGGGAATTAATTAAAATAACTGTTTTAGAAACAGCTCCAGCTTCTGCAAAAGACCTATCTTTTGAAATTGCTGAAGCAACAAATTCTACCGTCGTTCAAGTAATTGGTAATAAAATTACTTTATTTAGGCAAAGAAAAAAAAATTCTAAAATTGAATTACCAAATTAAATAAAAAAAACATAAGGATATATTCTCCTTATGTTTTTTAGTTCTTAATACTTACCTTTATTTAGCTAACTTATATTCATTTTCTATTATTGTCATAATTATTTGTACTGTTTTTTCTAAATCATCATTTTTTATAACATAATCGTAAATTCCTATTTTTGATTCTTCGTAGTCAAATCTATTTAATCTTAATTCAATTTCTTTTAAACTAGCTTTTTCAATTCTGTGTTCTAGTCTTCTTCTTAATTCTTCTTTTGGAACTCTCAAAAATATTGTTACTATTTTAACATCATCTTTTAATAATTTTATTAAATTTTCTGTTCCATTTACTTCTATATCTTTTACTATTATTTTTCCATCTTGCATTGCTTTATTTAATATTTTTTTGGAAGTGCCATAATAGTGTTCGTGATGCACAGAGTATTCATAAAATTCATTTTCTCTAATTTTTTGTTCAAATTCTTCTGTTGTTACAAAGTTATATACTCCACCATTTTCTTCACCTGGTCTAGGTAATCTATCTGTATATGATGGCATTGTTATAACATTGTCCATTCTTTTTAATAGCTCTTTTTTTATTGTATCTTTTCCTGCTCCTGAAACTCCAGACAATAATACTAGCATTCTCTCACCTTTCCTTCTGCTATTTCATTTGCTGCTACTGTTACTGTTGATCTTGCTTTTACTTTTGTAAGTGGTAATTCTCCACTAGATATTTGTCTTGCTCTTTTTGATGTTATTGTTACTAATTCAAATCTGTTGTCAACTACTTTTAATAAATCTGTTACAGTTGGTTTTATAATCATATTAATCTATCTCCTTTTACTTTTTAATTTATTAATCTTCTGTTTCTTCTTTATTTATGTCTTTATCCAATCTTGCTGCAACTGTTTCTGGTTGAACAGCAGATAGTATAACGTGTCCTGAATCCATTATTATAACTGCTCTTGTTCTTCTTCCAGATGTTGCATCTACTGCCATTTTACTATCTTTAGCTTCTTGCACTAATCTTTTTATTGGTGCAGAGTCTGGATTTACAATTGATATTATTCTATTTGCAGAAACAATATTTCCAAAACCTATGTTTATTAATTGCATTATTTCATCTCCTATTCTATGTTTTGAATTTGTTCACGTATATTCTCTAATTCTGTTTTTATATCTACCACATAATTTGTTATTTCCAAATTATTTGCTTTTGAGCCTATTGTATTTGTTTCTCTGTTCATTTCTTGTATTAGAAAATCTAATTTTTTGCCAATAGCAATATTTTCATTTAACAAATTTAAAAACTGTGATATATGACTTTTTAATCTTGTTATTTCTTCTTCTACTGAACATTTATCTGAATAAATTACTACTTCCTGTGCTAATCTTGCTTCATCTACTACATCAGTTTTTAAAAGTTCTTTTATCCTTGTTTCTAATTTTACTATATATTCTTCCACAAGTCCAGAAGAAATTGAAGAAATCTGTTCTATTTTTTGTTTTATTACTTCTATTCTGTTTTCTAAATCTACTTTTATTTTATTTCCTTCTTTTTGTCTCATATCTATAAAACTTATTATTGCACTATCTAAAGCTGTAAATAATTCTTCTTCTATAATTTCTTCTGCTTCCTCATCTATTCTTATATTTAAAACATCTGGAAATTTTGCAACATCCATAATATTTATATTATCTATAATGCTTGTTTCATTTGATAATTTTTTTAGTTCTTCTATATATTTTTTTGCAATGTCTGTATTTAAATTTATTTTTTTACCTAGGTCACTATTATTATTTAGTTGAATCGATACCTCTACTTTTCCTCTTGATACATTTTTTAAAATTTGTTTTCTTATTTTTTCTTCTAAATAACTTAAATTTCTAGGCATTTTTATTGATATATCGCTAAATCTATTATTAACAGATTTAATCTCTACTATATATTCCCTTCCTGCATTTTCATATGTACTTCTTCCAAATCCTGTCATACTTTTAATCATTATTCAGTTACCACCTTTCTTGGTCTACCTCTTTTTTTAGGTGTATTTTCTGTTTTTGTTTCTTCTGCTTTTGCTTTACTTTTTTCCTTTTCTATCGTTTCTTGTTTTTTAGGTCTTCCTCTCTTTTTTGGAGTTTCTTCTTTCTTTTGTATTAACTCTTTTGGAGCTTCTTTTTTTATTGTAGTCTTTTTTTCATTTTCTACTGTTTCTTGCTTCTTAGGTCTTCCTCTTTTTTTAGAAACTGCCTCTACTTTTGGCTCTTCTTTTTTTGCTTTACTTTTTTCTTTTTCTATTGTCTCTTGTTTTTTAGATCTTCCCCTCTTTTTTGGAGCTTCTTCTATTTTTCCTGTTACCTTTTTTTGATTTTCCTTTTTTACTGTTTCTTCATTAATTTTTTCAATCACTCTAGCTTCTTCTATTTCTTCTTCATTTTTTATTTGTCTTTTTTCTTTTTTTATAATCTCTTTTATATCACTAACTTCTTTACTATATTTTTTCTTTCTTTTTATTGAAATATAAATACACTTTATTACATAATATGTAGCAATATATTCTCCCACAAATGCATATATTTTTTGATATTTAGAATCTAGTTCAAAAATTATGTATGGTAAAAATAAAGTTATTATTGCTATTACTAAAATTTCTATTCCATGTATAGCAATTTTTCCATTATCTTTTCTATATGCTATTTCAAATAGAATTATTGATGTTATTAAATATATTGTGCTAAATATTCTTAAACTGATTATACTTACTTCCTTTGTTTTACCTAAACCACCTAGAAACAAAAAAATAAAATAGGCAACTAAACATGCACATATAATAATATTTGTAAATATTTCTTTCCTTAAAGATTTTTTTACATCTTCCGACATTTTCATTTTTTCATTTATTTCTTCTTCTATCTTTTGAATTGTTACTTTTTTCATTTTTATTTGTTTCCCTCCAAATTTTCAAGTTCATACATAATAATTCCTGTAACTACTAATGCTACTGTTTCTGTTCTTAAAATTCTATTTCCTAATGTTATTATCTTTGCTCCTGCTTGTTTTAGCATATCTACTTCTTGTTCTTCTATGCCACCTTCTGGGCCTATTATAACACCAATTTTTAAATTATCTTTACCTTTTAATTTTGTTAGCTCATCTTTTAATGTATTTTCTTTCTCATTTTCATATGCTAGCAATACTATATCATATTTATTAATTGAATTACAAATATTTTTAATATTTAATATATTATTTATTTTAGGAACTATATCTCTGCCAGATTGTTTGGCTGCAACTTCCGAAATTTTTTGCCACCTTTCTATTTTCTTTTGTTTACTCTTTTCGTCAATTTTTACAACGCATCTTTTCATCTCTACTGGTGTAATTTCATTTGCTCCCAGTTCAACACTTTTTTGAATTATAAGTTCCATTTTGTCTGCTTTTGGTAATCCTTGAAATATATGTACATGTATATTTGACTCGCAGTTAGATTTTGCTTCGCTAAATATTATGCATTCTATACTTTCGTTATTAATTTTGGAAATTCCACAAGTATAATTTACTGATGTATCCACATTACAAACTTGTATATTGTCATCTATTTTTAGTCTTAAAACATTTTTTATATGATTTACATCTTCGCCTATTATTGTTACTTTATTATTATTTATTTGTTCACTCTTTACAAAAAATTTTGGCATACAATTTCCTCTCTTTATCCTATTCTAGTTATTTATTGTACCATATATTTATATTTATTAAAAGATTTTAAAAATAATAGCATAGTATTTTTTCTATGCTATTATTTTTAATTATATCTTTAACCAAATATTCCTCTTTTCTTTACTGGAGGTTGTTCATTCATAGTTTTTGCAAGTTTGTTTAATAGTTCTCTTTGTTCTATTGTAAGTTTTTTTGGTATTTGTACTACTACTGTAAATATATAATCTCCATTCCAGTTTCCATTTACAGATTTAAATCCTTTATTTTTTATAGTAAATTTAGCTCCTGTTTGTGTTCCTTCTGGAATTCTATATGTTTCTTCTTTTCCATCTACCATAGGAATTTTCAAATCTGCTCCAAGCGTTGCTTGTGTAAAAGTAATTGGTATTTGACAAATCACATTGTCTCCATTACGAGAAAATATACTGTGTTTCTTTATATTTACAACTATGTATAAATCTCCTTTTGGTCCACCTTTTGAACCAGGTTCTCCTTCTCCTCTTAATACAACAGTTTGATTATCTGAAATCCCTGCTGGTATTTTTACTTTTATTTTTACTAATTTTCTTATACGTCCTTTTCCTTTACATTCTGGACATTTTTCTTTTATTACGGTTCCTTCTCCACCACAATTTGGACATGTTTTTGTTGTTTGCATTTGTCCAAGTATTGTAGAAACAGTTTGTTTTACAGTTCCTGTTCCGTTACATGCTGTACATTTTTCGGCTTTTGTTCCTGGTTTTGCTTTTTCTCCATGGCAAGTTGGGCAATCTTCTTCTCTATATATAGATACTTCTTTTTCTACTCCTAAATACGATTCTTCAAAAGTAATGTTAATACTATATTTTAAATCTCTTCCTTTTTTAGGTCCATT
>CAYMXX010000039.1:0-9784 GCA_964394545.1 uncultured Clostridium sp. | reverse complement strand
TTAATTGTAATGAATCTATTTTATTTCTTATTTTATTATTCCAAAAATAAGTTTTCCCACTTCCCCATTCACCATTTATCATTATTGCATAATCTGTATAATCAGCTCTTACATAATCTAATATACTTTCTACTAAATCTTCCATACTTCTCCCTTCTACAAAGCTCTTATATTCTTTGCTTTAATCTTTTGCAATTGTTAAAATTCCTACTGTTTTTGCTCCTGCTGTTTTTAAAACTCTACTACATTCATTGGCTGTACTACCAGTAGTATATATATCATCAAATAATAAAACATTTTTTCCTTGAACTTTTTCTAAATTCAAAATATTAAAAGCACCTTTTATATTCTCAATTCTTTTTTTCCTATTTAATTTACTTTGAGCTATAGTATTTTTATTTTTTACTAGCACATTATTACAAAATTCTATATCCATGTATTCTGCTATTTTGCTTGCTATTAGTTGTGTTTGATTATATCCTCTTTGTGCTTTTCTACTTTTATGTATAGGAACTGGAATAATTATATCATATTTTTTTAAAAGTCCACATACTTTTTTATTTTTTAATATTATTTTTGCAAATGTATTTTTCATATATGCTTTGTCATTAAACTTATATTGTAATATTTTTTCTCTAATTATTCCTTCATATTTAAATATACTAATTAGCTCGTTAAAATATCTATTGGGTGGTTTTATAACAATATTTATTTGATATTTTTTTATTTTTATTCTGCATTTATTGCAAATTTCTTCTTTACATATTTTATTACAAAATCCACATACATTTGGATATATAAATTCTAACAAATTAATCATACTTGTCCCACCTTAAATTTTAATTTTTTTTGCTTAAACTCTTGTAATATTTTTTTATTTATGCTAAACTAGTATTTAGTCAGTTTATTAGGTAAATAATAGGAGGTGCTTATAGTATTATGGCAAAATGTGAAATATGTGATAAATCAATAAATTTTGGGAACAAACTTAGTATTACTCGTTCTCATATAAGTAAAAGAACTACTAGAACTTGGAAACCAAATTTAAGAACTGTTAAAACAATAGTTGATGGTCAACCAAAAAAAATTAAAGTATGTGCTAAATGCCTACGTTCAGGTAAAGTACAAAAAGCATAAAAATAGGTTATTTAAAAAACCTATTTTTTTTATGCTTTTTTGTATGTACTACTTTACACCAAAAATTAATTTTACTATTCCCCTTAAAAATTTAGGAACTTTTTTTACAACAACCGTCATTTTTAGCACTCTCCTTTATTAAATAATATTATTTATTTTTTCTAACAAGAAAGCCATACTATTCCTACTATCACAATTATAACTCCTATAATAAATAGCCAACCTGTAAAAGGAAGTAATATAACTAATAGTACTCCGTAGTCCAAAGCCAATTAAACATACAGCTAATGTCTTTTTAAACAATTTTAACATTAATTACCTCCCCTATTTACTTTTAGATAATTCTTGTTTATTATTATAATATATTAATTAAATTTAGAAAGGGTGATAATTTTGGAACATAAAGTAGCTATAAATAATATTGTTAAGATAATTGAATTATTGAGGGAATCCTACCCAGACGCTAAATGTAGCTTAGATTTCAGCTCTCCTTTTGAACTTGGTATAGCTGTTATGTTATCTGCACAATGTACAGATGACCGAGTAAATAAAACAACTCCAAATATTTTTAAAGATTATAATACTCCACAAGATTTTATAAATATGCCTTTATCTAAATTAGAAGATTTAATTCATCCTTGTGGGTTTTATAAAACAAAAGCAAAAAATATAAAAGCTTATTCTAAGAAAATATTAGAAGATTATAATGGGATTTTACCACAAGATATAAATAAATTAATGAAGTTACCTGGAATTGGCAGAAAAAGTGCTAATGTAATAATGCTAGAAGCATTTAATACACCTGTTGGTATTGCTGTTGACACTCATGTAAAAAGAATATCTACAAAATTAGGTTTAACTACTAATACAGAACCAGAAAAAATTGAAAAAGATTTAATTTCAATTATTCCTCAAAAATATTTTAAAGATGTTAATCATATTTTTATTTGGCATGGTAGAAATATTTGTCTTGCCCGCAAGCCAAAATGTGATATCTGTCCATTATCAAAATATTGTTTTTCAGTTGACAAAGGTTAATATTTGGCTATATATTATTGATATGAAATTTAATTATTTAAGGAGGTTTTTTATGTTAAAACACAAATTAAAATTTTCTATTTGCTTATTAGCAATACTATTAATTGTATCATCTGTTTGTTTTGCAACAAATGAATCAGATATAGCTACAATATCTCTTGAGGATGGAGCTCCTGTAGCAGATAATTCTACAGATTATATTAGGTATAGTGATTTATATGTTTCTGATAATGAAGCTAGCATTAATAGTACTATTGTTGGAAACGTTTATGCTAGTGTTAGTACTCTTAATATTAATCCAAGTTTTGATAATAATTCAACTGGTGGAATTGTTTCGGGAAACGTGTTTGCAACAGCTAATACTGTAAATATTAAATCAGATGTTACATATTCTGATGAAACCGATAAGGACGGAAGCAAAAAAATAACTAGTATAAATAGTGCTCCTATAATTGGTGGTAATGTTTTTGTTACAGCAAATAAGTTTGTAGTAGAACCTGGTGTAGAAATAAATGGAGATTTATTTGTTTGTGCAAATGAAATTATTCTATCTAAAAATGCTGTTGTATATGGAAATATTTATGCTGTATGTAACAAAATGGATTTAAACTGTCAAATTTCTGGAGATTTATATGTTAGTTGTAAAGACTTTAATATGAGTTATTATGGATTTGTATATAGAGATTTACATATAAACGCAGAAAATGCAACAATTGGAGGTTATGCATATAGAAATTTATCTATATCAGCAAATAACATAGTAACAACATCTAATTTTGTATGTTCTAAAGAATTAACAGTTGAAAACGCAAACAAATTTGTTTTTTCAGGAAAAGTTCAAGGAAATGCAACAATTAAGTCAGAACAAATAGAATTTAAAAATGAGGAAAACGGAGAAAATATAGATTGCAAAATACTAGGTGATTTTAATTATACTTCAAAAAATGAAATTGAAATTTCCAAAGATATAGTTTTAGGCAACTCTAATTTTACTAAGTATACTTCTTCTAACCATCTAAAAAATGTAGGTAGTTTTTTTATTAGCTTATTATCTATTGTAGTATATGTATTAGTTGTATACTTAATTATTAAAAAATTTATGCCAAACTTCTTTAACAAACTTTCTAACATTACTTCTAAAAAAATGTTAATAAATTTGGCCATTGGTTTAGGAATATTAGTACTTGTTCCTATTGTTTGTATATTACTATTTATTACCAGTATAGGTGCAACTTTAGGTGTTATACTAGCTTTAATTTATGCAATTTTATTATTAATTGCTACTCCTATATTTGCAATACTAATTGCAGAATTTATTAAAAAATGCATAAAATTAAATATTAATGATTTTGTTTTACTATTAATTATAACAATAGTATTACAACTATTATTTAAAATTCCTTTTGTAGGTTCTATACTTTCATTTTTAGCTACTCTTGTTGCAATTGGAAGTACTTGTTGTAATAATAAATAATTTTATACATAAACTACGCACTTATTAAAAGTGTGTAGTTTTTTGCATTATTAATAAAGTATTTTACAAATTAGCACACTTATTATTATATTAATCATATCTTAATTTTTGATTTTTATGAATTACTCGTTGGATTTCAACATTTTGATCATTTACTGAATAAAAAATTAAATAGTTTTTAAAAATTAAATATCTTAAATTTGAATTTGAAATTTTCTTTCCCATATAAGGAAAATATTCTAGATTAGAAATTGGTTTTGGAATTTGTTCTCTAAATTTTTGTGCTGCAATTGGATTTACTAGATTATAATATATATAATTATATATATTATTTAATTCTATTATGGCTCGTTCAGTATATTCAATTTTATACATTTTTGTGTTTCTTCTATCATTTTATCTAGTAATTCCATAGCTTCTTCATGTGTATACCAAATATTTTCTTTTCTTGCTTCTTCACATTTTTCTATTACAAACTTTGTTGTCTCTTCATCAAGTTCTCCGTTAGGCCCAACTTCAATTTCTAAAATTTCGTTTTTATAATTTTCCATTTTTTACCTCCTTCGAACTTGATTTTAGCATTTTTTTGTTTATATGTCAATATTTTTATAATAAATCTTTTACTGATTCGCTTATTATTTTATTTACATCTGCAAGCATTATATTAAATCTTACTTCTATATCAAAATATTCTTTTATTTTTGGTTCTGAATTTAACACATTATACATTTCTTGAAGTTTTTTCATTTTTTCCTCATCTTGTTTTTCCCCTTGAAATGACATAACTTGCACTTCATATCTTGTTTTTTCAAATTCGTCTATTTTAGCTTTCATTTCTGGTATTGAATTTATTTCTTCTTTTACTTTTTTATAATCTTTGTATTCTTTGCTTTCTTGTATTGCTTTTGCTAAATTGTTAGCTTCATCATAAACGTACATTTTATGCCTCCTATTTTTATTTATTATATATATTATTTGTAGAAAGGGCGAATGCAATTCGCCCCCCTATAATTATTTTTTTAAGCGTAAGCTTGACGTTTTTTATTAAATGAAATTAAATTTGTAATTTCTGTTTCTACTGATTTTATCTTTTTCTCTTTTTTTGCATTTTCTTGTGCTATTTGATGTGCTTGACGTTCTGCCATTGTTTGGCAAATTGCTTTTTGATATATAAAATGCGTATCTTGTGCTATTTTTGTCCAAGAATATTCATTTTTAACTTTTGCTTTTGCTTTTTTTGCTATACTATCACATAACTGTGGATTAAATAGCAAAGCAAGTATTGAATCTGCAAGTGAATTTGGATTTCCTGCATAAGATTTCATTCCATCTACACCATGTTCTACTATTTCATTTAACCCACCTACATCTGAAACTACTGTTGGAATTCCTGCAAGCATAGCTTCTAATGCTACTATTCCAAATGGTTCATATGTACTTGGAAATACTGATATATCTGCACATTTATACATTTTTGAAACTTGTTTTGCATTTAAGTATCCTGTAAAATACACTTTTTGTCCTAATCCCATTGCTTCTACTTGTGCCTTTAATTCGTCTAACATTCCACCTTTTCCTGCAATTACAAGTTTTGCATCATGATAATTTTCTAATATTTTTGGCATTGCCGAAATTAAGTGTTGAACACCTTTTTCATATACTAATCTTCCCATAAATAGTATTATTTTTTCATTATCTGCTGCATATTGTCTTCTAAAATCGTAGTCTTTTTCTACTCCACTATATGCTGTACTATTTATTCCATTTGCAACTACATTTATTTTTTCATATGGAAGCCCAAATAATCTTTGTAAATCATTTTTCATAAATTTACTATTTACTATTACTTCTGATGATTCATATGTAAGCATCCATTCTGTATCATTTATATATCTTTGTACTTCATCATGAATTCCACCGTTTCTTCCTGCTTCTGTTGCATGTATTGTACTAACTAATGGTAAATCATATGAATTTTTTAATGTTTTTGCTGCATATGCTACTAGCCAATCATGTGCATGAATTACATCAAATTTTTCTCCTTTTGCTATTAATTCGTTTACTTTTGCTACCATATTAAAATTAAGTTGCATTATCCAGTCTATAAAATTATTTGGATTTATCATATAGTTATCTACTCTATATACATTAACCCCTTTATCATTTTCATAGTATGGCACATTTCCTTCTTTATATGTAACGACATAAACTTCATGTCCATCTTTTATTAATCTTTTTGATAAGTCATGTACTACTCTAGCTATTCCTCCAACTATTCTTGGTGGATATTCCCATGTAAGCATTAGTATTTTCATGGCATTAGCCCCTTTCAATTTTTCATTAGTTTAGTTATTATAACATTCTTGTATATTGTATAAGATTTTTCGTCAAATGTAAACACATATTTACAATATTTACAAAAAAATTTTATCGTTTTTTTTAATAAAATTTTCTTCTTTTTGCTATTGAATTAATTTATTTTTTGATATATTATATATAATAATATTTTATTTTACTAAGGAGGAATTTTAATGCCAAAAGCTACAAAGGAAACTTCTAAAAAAATCGATAATAATTTAGTTTCTAAAGGAACTTCTAAAATTCAAAAAAAATCAAATACAAAATCAGTAGCTAAAGAATTTTTAACTGTAAAATCAACTGATAAGAAAACTACAAATTCTAGTAAGACTACTAGTTCAAAAACTTCTAAAAAAGCCCCTAGTAAAAAAGTAACTACAAAATCAAAAACTTCAAAAGCAACACAAAAAAACAATATCAAACCTACTACTTCTAAAATAGATCTAATAGAATACTATGATTTACCTTATAGATATAATCAAACTATTGTAAAAGTACTTGCCCAAACTCCAAAAACACTTTTTGTTTATTGGGATGTTTCTGATGAAGATAGACAAAATTATGTTAAACAATATGGCGAAAACTTTTTTAGCACAACTAAACCTGTTTTAATAATACACAATGTTACAATGAATTATACCTTTGAAATTGAAATAAATGATTTTGCAAATTGTTGGTATTTTAATATAAATGATGAAAAATGTGAATATGTTGTTGAACTTGGAAGAAGACCAAAGAGCAATGAAATTACTCTTCCAAATGATTATTTACATGTAACTTCTTCTAATAAAATTGAATCCCCTAATGGGCATGTTCTTTTTGAAAAAGCTCAAAAAACTCTTTATTACAGAGATGTAAAAACAAATAAAACATATTCAAAGGATATTGCCAATTTAGAATTTATTAAATATTTTGGTAAAATTTACAGCTTAAATTCTTTATATAAAGAAATGTATAAAGGTGAAAACTGGACAAATATTAACAATCCTTCATCTTATTAGAATAAAAAGATTATTGTAGGTGTCGTCACTTTTGGCGACCCACATTTTTAATTATAAAGGAGAAAATAATGAAAACTGAAAAAGGATATGTAAGCTTCATATTACATGCACATCTACCTTTTGTACATCATCCAGAAAGTGAAGATTATTTAGAGGAAGAATGGCTTTTTGAAGCTATCTCGGAAACATACATTCCATTATTATTAAACTTTAAAAAATTAGAGGAAGAAAAAGTTGATTTTAGAATAACTATGTCAATTACCCCTCCTCTACTTTCCATGCTTGACAGTAAACTATTACAAAATAGATATATAAAATATTTAAAAAAGCATATTGAACTTTGTAAAAAAGAAGTTATACGAACATCTTATGATAAAAGACTAAATGAATTATCTTACTATTATTTAGATAGGTATTCAAATGATTGACATGTTTTTAAAGATATATATAAATGTAATTTAATAGAAGCTTTTAAACATTTTCAAGATATTGGTGTTTTAGAAATAATTACATGTGGTGCAACACATGGGTATTTTCCTATTTTATATGTTAATGAAAAAACTGTTAAAGCACAAATTGCAGTTGGAGTTCAAACATACGAAAAATACTTTGGTAAAAAGCCTAGAGGAATTTGGCTTCCAGAATGTGGCTATGTTCCAGAAGCTGATAAATATTTAAAAGAATTTGGTATTGAATATATTATTACAGAATCACACGGAATTTTATATGCAAACCCTACTCCTATATATGGAACTTTTACTCCAATTGTATCACCTGAAGGTATAGTTGCTTTTGGTCGTGATATAGAAAGCTCTAAGCAAGTATGGAGTTCTATTTGTGGTTATCCTGGTGATTTTAATTACAGAGAATTTTATAGAGATATTGGTTATGATGCAGATTATGATTACATTAAACCATATATTGCTAAAAATGGCGTTCGTGTAAATACTGGTATTAAATATCATAGAATAACTGGAAAAACTGAATTTAAAGATTACTATAATGTTCAATGGGCACAAGATTCAGCAGAAAAACAAGCAGGTCATTTTTTAGATTCAAGAGTATCACAAATTGATGATTTATCAAAATTTATGGATGTTCCACCTATTGTAGTATGCCCTTATGATGCAGAACTTTATGGACATTGGTGGTATGAAGGTCCTTATTGGCTATATATTTTATTTAAAAAAATTTATTATGATGATTGTAATTTTAAATTAATTACTCCTGGCGAATATATAGATAAATATCCTAGAATGCAAATTGCTTCACCTTGTAGGTCAAGCTGGGGTGCAAACGGTTATAGTGAAGTATGGCTTAATCCTACTAATGATTATGCTCATAAGCATTTACATGTTGCTGGCGACAGAATGTGCGAATTAGCCAGACTTTATCCAAATGCAAAAGGACTAAAGAAAAAAGCACTTAACCAATGTGCTCGTGAATTACTTTTAGCCCAAAGTAGTGATTGGTTATTTATTATTACAAATGGAACAATGGTAGATTATGCAAAGAAAAGAATAAAAGATCATATTGGAAGATTTACTAAATTATATGAGCAAATTAAAGAAGATAAAATTGACGAAGAATTTTTAAAGTCAATAATGAAATTAGATAAGATTTTCCCAGATATAGATTATATGATTTATTATTAATCAACTGAACTTATTTTTAAATAAAACAAGTTTCAAATTCTCCTTTTCTAACATAATATATGTATATCTAGTTAGTTTTTAGTAGATAATAACATATGTTAGGAAGGAGAATTTTTGTGCTTAAATCTTTGTGTATTAAAACAAACAATAAACGAGTTATAAATTATCTACTAGAAGAGTTTAATAACCTAAATCTTAATAATCTATATATATCAACTTCAAAATTTAAATTGTATAACAATTTTATTGTTCATTATAACGGAAAAAATTTAAATGCTTTTTATACTGTTGTATCTAATATTATGTCGTCATTAATTATAGATTTATATGAAGAAACTATTTTAAAACGAATAATTTCTAGCAACTATTTTTATTTTACAAATATTGAACAACGAAAAATTTTAGAAATATGTAGATACTATTTATGTAGTAAAGATTTAGATGAAGTTACTCTTAGAAAAGAAAGCTTAAAAATTTCCTGTATAGAATATTTTTCTAACAACAAATCTGTTATACTAGATGGATTTATAAATTTTAGAATTAGTAATTACATTAAAATTATAGATTATGTTGTAGATTTATCAGTAAATAAATTCGTAATTGATAGAGAATACAATGAATTTGTTGATTTATTAAGATGCTATATAAATTCTAAAGAAAGTAATACATCTTTAGTACATCTTATATATCAAAATCAAGAAGCAATTCTTCTTGATGAATTTAAAAATATTATTACTATTGATGATACAGCCTTAAATAACAAGTATTTATCTGATATTACATTTTCTTCGAATGATTATGCATTAAATACTTTGCTTACTTTATTACCAGAAAAAATTTATATACATGTTATAGATAGTATACAAGATGAATTTATTAATACTATAAAATTAATTTTTGACAGTAGAATATATATATGTAATGATTGTACTATTTGTAATATTTATAGATTAAATAAAAAACATCTTTTAAATAAATTGTAATTGTAGAACTGGTGTGAGATGTGTGATGTGAGATTTCTAGGCTCAATGTTTCGCTGGTTCTGTAGGGGTCGACGACTCTGTCGACCCACACCCCGTTAGGAATACCCAAAATTATAATTTAAGAAATTTCTGCGATGC
>CAYMXX010000038.1:0-10359 GCA_964394545.1 uncultured Clostridium sp. | reverse complement strand
ACCACTTAGTTGATGATAAAATACATGCTCGTTCAACTGGACCATACTCATTAGTAACACAACAACCTCTAGGAGGTAAAGCACAATTTGGTGGACAAAGATTTGGAGAAATGGAAGTTTGGGCACTAGAAGCATATGGTGCAGCATACACATTACAAGAAATCTTAACAATCAAATCTGACGACGTTGTAGGAAGAGTAAAAACATATGAAGCAATTGTTAAAGGTGAAAACGTACCAGAACCAGGAGTTCCAGAAAGCTTTAAAGTATTAGTAAAAGAACTACAAAGTTTAGGTTTAGATGTTCGTCTATACTCAGATGATGACGAAGAATTAGAATTAAAAGAAAATATAGATGAAGGCATAGACTTAAATTTAGAAGAACTAAACAAAGTATTACCAGAAGAAGAGGCCGTTTTAAATGACGAAGAACTAGAAGACTTTTCAACAGAAGAATTAGACGAAGAAGAGCCATTAGATGAAGCAGACTTATTAGATGACGAAATGTTTGACAACGACCTAGGAAAAGATAATTTATTAAATGATGAAGACATAATTGATGAATAATCAAAATCTAATTAAATATTTACAATATATAAAAATTAAATCACAATATTGAATTGTTCGAGCAGTGTATATTTGATTTTGTATATATTGTATCAAAACAATTATGAGAAATTGTAGGGGCAGACGACCCTGTCTGCCCAAAAAATGAATAAATTTTAAGGGGGAAGAAAATCTTAATGGAAAACAAAGAAGTAAAAGATGAATTAGAGAGATTCAACAAATTAAAAGTTGGCTTAGCATCTGATGACAAAATAAGAGAATGGTCAAAAGGCGAAGTAAAAAAACCAGAAACAATCAACTATAGAACACTAAAACCAGAAAAAGATGGATTATTCTGTGAAAAAATATTTGGACCTACAAAAGACTGGGAATGTCATTGTGGAAAATATAAAAGAGTAAGATATAAAGGAATAATATGCGATAGATGTGGTGTAGAAGTAACAAAATCAAAAGTAAGACGTGAAAGAATGGGGCACATTGAACTTGCAGCACCAGTTGCACACATTTGGTATTTCAAAGGAATTCCAAGTAGAATAGCCTTAGTACTAGACATTTCACCAAGAAGTCTAGAAAAAGTTATATATTTTGCATCATATATAGTAATAGACAAAGGAACATCAGATTTAACAAAATGCCAAATATTAACAGAAAAAGAATATAGAGAAGCAGAAGAAAAATTTGGTAAAGGTTCATTCGTTGCAAAAATGGGTGCAGAAGCAATAAGAACATTATTACAAGAAGTAGATGTAGAAAAATTATCTGCAAAACTAAAAAAAGAAATAGAAAAAGCAAGCGAACAAAAAAGAGCAAAACTTATAAAAAGATTAGATACAGTAGAAAGCTTTAGATTATCTGGAAACAAACCAGAATGGATGATAATGAATGTTGTACCAGTTATACCACCAGAATTAAGACCAATGGTTCAATTAGATGGTGGAAGATTTGCAACATCAGACTTAAATGATTTATATAGAAGAGTTATAAACAGAAACAACAGATTAAAAAGACTATTAGAATTAGGCGCACCAGAAATAATTGTAAGAAATGAAAAAAGAATGTTACAAGAATCTGTAGATGCATTAATAGATAACGGAAGACGTGGAAGACCAGTAACAGGAGCAGGAAACAGAGCATTAAAATCTTTATCAGATATGCTAAAAGGAAAACAAGGACGTTTCCGTCAAAACTTACTAGGAAAACGTGTTGACTATTCAGGACGTTCAGTTATAGTAGTTGGACCAGAACTAAAAATTTATCAATGTGGACTTCCAAAAGAAATGGCAATAGAGCTATTTAAACCTTTCGTAATGAAAGAATTAGTTGGAAGAGGATTAGCACACAACATAAAAAATGCAAAAAGAATGGTAGAAAAATTAAGACCAGAAGTATGGGATATATTAGAAGAAGTAATTACTGACCATCCAGTAATGCTAAACCGTGCTCCTACACTACATAGATTAGGTATACAAGCATTTGAACCAGTACTAGTAGAAGGAAGAGCAATAAAACTTCACCCATTAGTTTGTACAGCATTTAACGCTGACTTTGACGGTGACCAAATGGCAGTTCACGTTCCATTATCACCAGAAGCACAAGCAGAAGCAAGATATTTAATGTTATCTGTAAACAACCTTTTAAAACCACAAGATGGTAAGCCAGTTACAGTACCAACACAAGATATGATACTTGGAAGTTACTATCTAACAATGCAAGTAGATGGCGAAAAAGGTGAAGGTATGTATTTTAAAGACGTTGACGAAGCATTACTTGCTTACCAAAATGGAGATTTAGGATTACATGCTAAAGTAAAAGTAAGACTAACAAAAGAAATAGAAGGGGAAGAAAAAACAAAAACAATAGTAACAACAGTAGGAAGACTTATATACAACCAAGAAATCCCACAAGATTTAGGATTTGTAGATAGAACAAACCCAGAAACAGAATTTGACTTAGAAATAGACTTCCCAGTTATGAAAAAGAACTTAGGAACAATTATTGCAAAATGTATAGACAAACATGGACTAAACAGATCAGCAGAATTATTAGACTATATAAAAACATTAGGATATAAATATGCTACAAAAGGTGCATTTACAGTATCTGTACATGATGTTGCCGTTCCAGAAGCTAAAAAGAAAATTTTAGCAGACAGTGAAAAACAAGTAGAAGATGTATGGAAACAATATAAACGTGGTTTAATAACAGAAGATGAAAGATATTCATCAATAATCAAAATATGGGAAAAAGCAACAAATGACGTTACAGAAGCAATGAAAGATAATTTTGACGAATTAAACCCAATATATATGATGGCACAATCTGGAGCAAGAGGTAATATGAACCAATTACGTCAAATTGCAGGTATGCGTGGACTTATGGCTAATACATCTGGTAAAGCAGTTGAAATACCAATTAGATCATGCTTTAGAGAAGGACTAGACGTTCTAGAATACTTTATTTCTTCACACGGTGCTAGAAAAGGTTTAGCAGATACAGCTTTAAGAACAGCCGATTCAGGTTACTTAACAAGAAGATTAGTTGACGTTGCACAAGACATAATCGTAAGAGAACATGATTGTGGAACAACAGAAGGAATAGAAATAGCAGACATAAAAGACGGAAATCAAATAATAGAAAAATTACATGAAAGATTAATAGGAAGATATGCACTTCATGACATAACAAACCCAACAACAGGAGAACTAATAGTAGATAACGACACACTAATAACACCAGACATAGCAGATAAAATTATAAATGCTGGAATAGAAAAAGTAGAAGTTCGTTCAGTATTAGAATGTAAAACAAAACATGGTGTATGTGCTAAATGTTATGGTATGGGACTTGCAACAAGAAAAGAAGTAAACATAGGAGAAGCAGTTGGAATTATAGCTGCACAATCAATTGGTGAACCAGGTACACAGCTTACAATGAGAACATTCCATACAGGTGGTGTAGCAGGAGGAGATATTACACAAGGTCTACCTAGGGTTGAAGAGTTATTTGAAGCAAGAAAACCAAAAGGATTAGCAGTAATTTCTGAAATCGACGGAACAGTAAAAATAGAAGAAGTTAAAAAGAGAAAAGAAGTTACAGTTACAAGCAAAGAAAACTCAAAAACATATGCAATTAGCTTTGGTTCAAAACTAAAAGTAAAAGAAGGAGACCAAATAAAAGCTGGAGATCCAATTACAGAAGGATCAATAAATCCAAACGAAATACTAGACATAAAAGGACCAGAAGGAGTATACAACTACCTAACATCAGAAGTACAAAAAGTTTATAGAAACCAAGGTGTTGATATCAACGATAAACATATAGAAGTAATAGGAAGACAAATGCTAAAAAGAATTAGAGTTGACGATAATGGCGACACATCAATGTTTGCAGGTTCATTAGTAGATATTAACGAATTCAATGAAGAAAACGAAAAAATCAAAGAAGAAGGACTAAGACCAGCAACAGGAACAAGAGCATTACTTGGTATAACAAAAGCATCATTAGCAACAGAAAGTTTCTTATCAGCAGCATCATTCCAAGAAACAACAAGAGTATTAACAGAAGCAGCAATAAAAGGAAAAGTAGACTCATTAATAGGACTAAAAGAAAATGTAATCATAGGAAAACTAATTCCAGCAGGAACAGGAATGAAAAAATACAGAGATATAAAAATAAACACAGAAGACCAAGAAGAACAAACAGTAGAAACAGTAGAATAAAACAAGACCTCAATAGATATTAAAAATCTATTGAGGCCTTTTCCGTTTTGAATGGGCTAGAATTTTTTCCTTTTTCGGACGGACTAGAATTAGTAGGGGCGGACGACCCTGTCCGCCCGAATGCATAGCAGAAATTTCTTAAATTTAAATTTTTGGCATTCCAAAAAATAAAAAAATAATTTTTATTTTTAGTTGAAATGCTTGCAATGTAATGTTACAATAAATGTGTTAAAATCCGACAAAAAAAGTGAAAAAACAATAATTTTGAATAGGGGGATAAGCATGAACGATATTAAAGTTTTTGCCTGCAATTCTGCAGAAGAATTTACAAAAGAAATATGTGATAATTTAGGAATAGAAATGGGAAAAAAAGACTCATTTAAATTCGCAAATGACAACAGCTTTGTACAATTAAAAGAAACAGTAAGAGAAAAAGATGTATACATAGTACAAACAACACAACCACCAGTAAATGAAAGAATTATGGAATTATTAATAACAGTTGAAGCAGCAAAAAGAGCAGGAGCAAAAAGAATAACAGCAGTATTACCATATTTTATGTATTCAAGATCAGACAAAAAAGATCAATCAAGAGTGCCAGTAACAGCAAAATTAATGGCAACACTATTAGAAGCAGCAGGAGTAGACCATGTACTTACATGTGATTTACACAATCCAGCAATCCAAGCATATTTTAATATAATATGTGATAGAGTAACAGCAAAACATTTATTAGAAAAATATTTCCAAGAAAAACAAATAAAAGATATGGTAGTTGTAGCAACAGATGCAGGAAGCTCAAAAAAAGCATACAAATACTCAAAATTTTTTGAATGCCCATTAGCATTAATAGATAAAAGAAGAGAATCAAACAACGATAATGCAGTAGCAACAAATATAATAGGAGACATAGAAGGCAAAACAGCAGTAATATTTGATGACGAAGTAAGTACAGCAGGAACTTTAGTAGAAGCAGCACATATATTAGAAAAACACGGAGCAAAAGAAATATATGCAGGAGCAACACATGGAGTATTAGTAGGACCAGCAATAGAAAGAATATCAAAATCCCCAATTAAAGAATTAGTAGTAACAAATACAATTCCAATTGAACCAGAAAAAATGATAGATAAAATAAAAGTAGTATCAATAGCACCACTATTTGCAGAAGCAATAAAAAGACTAAACGAAGCAAAACCATTAGGAGACTTATTTGAATACGATAAATAGAACAAAAATACAATGCAAAACGTTGACAATTATTAACTTTTAATATATAATAGTAAAAGTTAAAAAATCCCACAAGACGAGGCAGATAGCAGTAGTGATAGTGAGGGGAGGGAAATAAATGTCAGAAGTTAAAGTTAATAATGGTAATATAGAAGACGCATTAAAAAGATTTAAAAGACAATGCGTAAGAAATGGTGTGTTACAAGAGGTTAGAAAAAGAGAACACTACGAAAAACCAAGTGTAAAAAGAAAGAAAAAATCAGAAGCAGCAAGAAAAAGAAAATTTTAAGAAGTATTAAAGGTGGAAGGTTAAAGGAAAAGCTTTCCCCTTTTTTGTTTAAAGGAGGAAAAAATATGTTAAAAGAAAAATTAATGGAAGACCTAAAAGAGGCAATGAAGGAAAAAGAAATTTTAAGAAAAAATGTTGTACAAATGATAAGAGCAGCAATACTACAAGTAGAAAAAGACAAACAAATAGAATTAAATGATGACCAAATATTAGAAATAATCGCAAAAGAAGCCAAAAAAAGAAAAGAATCATTAGGTGACTACGAAAAAAGTGGAAGAGAAGACTTAATAAATCAGGTAAAAGAAGAAATAAAAATAATAAGCGCATATCTTCCAGAACAAATGGAAAAAGAAGAAATAGAAAAAATAGTAAAAGAAATAGTAGAAGAAACAGGAGCAACAACAATAAAAGATATGGGAAAAGTAATGAAAATTGCAAAAGAAAGAATAGGAACACGTGCAGATGGAAAAGATATAAGTGATGCCGTTAAGAAAATCTTGGCATAAATAAAACAAAAAAAGGAGAAATTATAAATGGCATATATAACAAAAGAAATAAAAAAAGGTATAAAATTGCATTGCATACAAACAGAAAAATTTAAAACAAACTTATTAGCAATGTTTATAACAATACCACTAACAAGACAAAATGTTACACTTAATAGTGTTATACCAGCAGTATTAAAAAGAGGAACTAAAGAATTAAAAACACAAGAAGAAATAGCAAAAAAATTAGAAAATATGTATGGAGCTAGTTTTGACTGTGGTATAGAAAAAATAGGAGACAATCACGTAATAAAATTCTATTTAGAATCACTAAATGATAACTTTATTCCAAAAGAAGCAAATCAAGATTTATTAAAACAAAGTGTAGAACTTTTACTAGATATAATACTAAATCCATTAGTAGAAAAAGAAGCATTTAAAGCAGAATATGTTAAAGCAGAAAAAGAAAACATAAAAGTTTTAATAGAATCAAAAATAGATAACAAAGATGCATATGCATACAATAGATGCGTAGAGGAAATGTATAAAAATGAGCCATACGGATTATACAAATATGGATATATAGAAGATTTAGAAAAAATAGATGAAAAAAATCTTTACAAATACTATAAAGAATTAATTGAAAATAGCAAAATAGATATATTTATTTCCGGAGAACTAAATATAGAAAAAACAGCAAACCTTGTAGCACAAAATCAAAACATTATAAAACTTCCAGAAAGAGAAGCACATATATCAAACAACCCTAGAGAAATTAAAAACAAAGAAATTCAAACAATAGAAGATAAAATGGATATAACACAAGGAAAATTAGTAATGGGATTAGATGTAAATGAACAAGACCCAGAAGCTAAATTTAAAATAGCAATATATAATGTAATATTAGGAGAAAGCGCAACATCAAAACTATTTCAAAATGTAAGAGAAAAAGCAAGTTTGGCATATACAGCAAGATCTAATTATGTAAGACAAAAATCAAATATATATATTAGATGTGGAATAGAAATAGCAAATTACGAAAAAGCAGTAAAAATAATAAAAGAACAATTAGAAGACATGAAAAACGGAAAATTTACAGAGGAAGATATAAAAAATGCTAAAAAATATATGACATCAGGAATAGAATCAATACAAGATGAGCAAGACTCAGAAATAACATATTACTTAGGTCAAGAACTATCACAAAAACTAATTACATTTAAGGAATATGCAGAAAAAATAGAAGAAATTACAAAAGAAGATGTAAAAGAAATAGCAAACAAAATAAGCATAAACACAATATATTTCTTAAGAAATTAAAAGGAGAGAAACCATGCAAATTATAGAAAATTTACAAGTTAAAGAAAAACTATATATTGAAAAACTAGAAAATGGTTTAACAATAATGATAATACCAAAAAAAGGAATAAAGAAAAAATATGTAATGTGGGCAACACATTATGGGTCAATAGATAATAAATTTGTTGTTCCAGGAGAAGAAAATATAACAGAAGTTCCAGACGGAGTGGCACATTTTTTGGAACACAAGATGTTTGAACAACCAAATGGAACAAATAGCTTAGATACATTAACAGCATTAGGTGTAAATGCAAATGCATATACAACAACAAATCATACAGCATATTTATTTGAAGCAACAGATAATTTCTACGAAGCATTAGATGAACTTATGGATTATGTGCAACATCCATATTTTACAGACCAAAATGTAGAGAAAGAAAAAGGTATTATAGGTCAAGAAATAATGATGTATGACGACTATCCAGACTGGGCTGTATATATGAATGCACTAAAATGTATGTATAAAAATAATGCAATAACAATAGATATAGCAGGGTCAATAGAGTCAATAGCAAAAATAGACAAAGATGTATTATATAAATGCTACAACACATTTTATAATCCATCAAATATGGTAATGGGCTTTAGTGGTGACTTTGAGCCAGAAGAGCTAATTAAAGAAATAAGAAAAAGATTAATAGAAAAACCAGCCCAAGGAGAAATAAAAAGAATTTATGACAACAAAGAAGAGGGAATAGTTAAAAAAAGCACAAAAACCCAAATGGAAGTAAGCATGCCAATATTTGTAGTAGGAATAAAAGACGATAGCAAAAACACAAAAGAACAAATAGTAAAAAAACATTTAGCAATAGAAATATTACTAAACATTATAATAGGAAAGAGCTCTAAAACATACAAAAAACTATATGAAAAGCAACTATTAATATCAGAACCATATTTAGAATACGAATTTGGAGATAACTTTGCACATATAGCAATAACAGGGCAATCAAAAAATCCAGAACTAGTATTGCAAGAAATAAAAAATGAAATAAACAATCTAAAACAAAATGGATTAGAAGAAGAGCATTTTAATAGAATAAAAAATATGCTTTATGGAACAGCAGTAAAAGAATTTAACAATGTTTCAGATATAGTAAGAATGTTTATATCAGACTACTTTAAAGGAATAAACAGCTTTGACTATTTAGAAAGTTACAAGCAAATTACAAAAGACTATGCAAAACAAATTTTAAACGAAGTATTTAAAGAAGAAAATATTATAATTTCTGTAGTAGAACCAAAAGAGAACACAAAGTAATCTATGAAAAATGTAGGGGCGATTTTAATCGCCCGTACTTCAAAGAATAGAGGTAAAAATGAATACTATTACATTTCCAGGACTAAACTTAATATTTAATATATCTAGAATAGCATTTTCAATAAATAGCATGCACATTTATTGGTATGCTATTCTAATTGTTTTATCAATTATCATAGGAATAATAATATTTAAAATAAACAACCGGAAAATATGGCATAAACTTTGCAGACATAATAGACTTATGTCTGCTTTTAATACCAATTTCAATAATAAGCGCAAGAATATATTATGTATTATTCGAATTAAAATATTACATACAAGAGCCAAGTCAAATACTTAATTTTAGAAACGGAGGATTAGCAATATATGGTGGAATAATTGGTGGAGTAATTACATGCTATATATTTTGCAAAAAAAGAAAAATAAACATATTAGACATGTTAGACTTTATAGCACCATGCTTAGCATTACGGACAAGCAATAGGAAGATGGGGAAACTTTATAAACGTAGAAGCATACGGAAGCAAAACAAATCTTCCATGGAGAATGGGAATATACCAAGCAGGTGAGTATATAGAAGTACATCCAACATTTTTATACGAATCAATAGTAACACTTACAATATTTATAATACTTACAAAAATATCTAAAAAAAGAAAATTCAAAGGGCAAATAACATACTTATACCTAATAATGTATTCATTTGCGAGAGCAATAATAGAAAGCCTAAGAACAGACAGCCTAATGCTAGGACCAATAAGAATATCACAACTATTATCTTTAATAATATTTACTGTTTCAATAATCATGTATATAAAAAATAAAAAGAAAGAAAGAATGCTTACATAATATTCGTTATAGTTTCTTTATTATTTCTTTTGGTAATCCTGTTATTTCTGCTACATTTTCTAACCATATACCTTTTTGCAACATTTTTTTGCTATTTCTATGTTTCTATTATTTTCCATGTTGTGTGATATTCTACTTCTTCTAGTCCTTCTATTTTAAAGTCTGTTATTAATATTATTATTGTTTTTTCTAATAGCTTATAGTCTTGCCCTGTTTTTATTTGTCTTGAATATAGTCTACTCCAATAATATAATATTCTTTCTATTCTTCGCTTTTTCGACAAAGATATTAAAAAACTGTAATTACACTCATAATTAAAAGGAAAAAACTGTTAAATGTAGAATAATATAATTAAAGGGAAACTAAAAAAATGGATATTATTTTTGGAAAATCCTGAAGGGGAGGAAACAAAAAGAATGGCAAAGAAAGAAAAAGAAATAAAAGAAGCAATAGAAACACTAGAAGATATAAGCAGTGACGAAGCAAAAGAAAGAATAGCAGAACTAAGACAAAAATATATAATGGATAGAGAAGCAGAAATAAGAACAGCAGAAGAAAAAGGAATAAAAAAAGGAATAAAAGAAGGAATAAAAGA
>CAYMXX010000037.1:0-10458 GCA_964394545.1 uncultured Clostridium sp. | reverse complement strand
AACAATTTTTGTCCTTCTCTACGGCATATACGACATTGTTCGTCTTTATATCTTGACATTTTAAATCTCCTTTCATTCTAACATTATACTCTTCTTCTTTTTGGTGGTCTACAACCATTGTGTGGTATTGGTGTTACGTCTTTTATCATACTTATTTCTAATCCTGCTGTTTGAAGTGATCTTATTGCTGCTTCACGACCAGAACCTGGTCCCTTTACATATACTTCTACTGATTTTAATCCATGTTCCATTCCTGCTTTTGCAGCTGTTAATGCTGCTTCACCTGCTGCAAATGGTGTGCTTTTTCTAGAACCTTTAAAACCTAATTCACCAGCACTTGCCCAAGAAATAACATTTCCTTTTTCATCAGTTATTGTAACTATTGTATTATTAAAACTAGAATGAATATGGGCTGCACCTTTTTCTATGTTTTTTCTATCTCTTCTTCTAGTAACTTTTTTTGCTGCTACTTTAGCCATTTGTTTTATCTCCTTCCTTTTTTGTTTCATCCCTCTTTAAGTATATTTTTATTTTTTCTTGCTTACTAATTTTCTAGGACCTTTTCTTGTACGTGCATTTGTTTTTGTTCTTTGTCCTCTTACAGGTAATCCTCTTCTATGTCTTATTCCTCTAAAGCATCCTATTTCTGTAAGTCTTTTAATGTTTAATGCAACTTCTCTTCTTAAGTCACCTTCAACTTTATAATTTTCCATTGCATTTCTTATTGCTTGTACTTGATCATCTGTTAAGTCTTTTACCCTAATATCTGGGCTTACTTTAGCTTCTGCTAAAATTTTATTTGAACTTGTTCTTCCTATTCCATAAATATATGTAAGTCCTATTTCAACCCTTTTTTCTTTAGGTAAATCTACACCTGCTATACGAGCCATTCTTTTCACCTCTTTAAATATTTTTGTTAATTATTCGTTAAAACATAGCTGTAGAGATTAAAAGATAAATCTTCTTTTAATCTTTTTTAGTAATAGTCAATTGTTGTTTAGTTTAATTAGTATAGTTTGAAATGTAATTAAACTTATATATATAATAAATAAAATAGATAATTTTCCCTTGCAAAACTTGCTTGGGACAGCCGCTACTCTATTTATATTATTAACATTGTTATACAACAAATAATCTAATAGAAATATTAGATTACTTATCCTTGTCTTTGTTTGTGTTTAGGATTTTCACATATAACCCTTGTAACACCTTTTCTTTTAATTATTTTGCATTTTTCACATATTTTTTTTACTGATGGTCTTACTTTCATATTTTTCACCTCATTTGCCTAATGTTTTTTATTTAGCCCTCCATGTAATACGTCCACGATTCAAGTCATATGGAGAAAGTTCAAGTTTTACTTTGTCTCCTGGTAATATTTTAATGTAGTTCATTCTAAGTTTTCCAGAAATGTGAGCTAACACTTGATGTCCATTTTCTAATTCTACTTTAAAATTTGTATTTGGTAAAGCTTCTACCACTGTACCTTCTACTTCTATAACATCTTCCTTTGACAAAATCTGTTACCTCCATTTATTTATTAATACTAAAATCAACCTATATATTATATACCATGTTGTTTACATTGTCAATATTTCTGGTTCTTTTTCTGTTATTAAAATTGTATTTTCATAGTGTGCAGCTAAACTTCCATCTTCTGTTATTATAGTCCATCCATCTTCTAATTCTAAAATTCCTGGTTTTCCTTGAATTACCATTGGCTCAATTGCTAGTGTCATGCCAGGTTCAAGTCTTATACCTCTTCCAGCTTTTCCGTAATTTGGAATACCTGGATCTTCATGCATACTTGTTCCTATTCCATGTCCTTGAAATTCTTTCACAACAGAAAATCCATTTTTTTCTACATATTCTCCTATTGCATGAGATACATCCCCAATTTTAAAACCTTTTTTAGCAAATTTTATTCCTTCAAAAAAAGCTTGTTTAGTTACATCTATTAATCTTTGAGTTGGCGCTGGAACTTTTCCTACAACATATGTTCTTGCACAATCTCCGTTAAATCCATTTTTATATGCAACTAAATCTACACTTATTATATCTCCATCTTTTAGTATGGTTCTTTTAGATGGAATTCCATGTATTACCTCATCATTTACAGATGCGCATATTGACCCTGGAAAATCCATTACTCCTTTTATACCACTTGGATAACCTTTTTCTGCTGGAATTGCCCCATTTTTTCTCATAGTATCTTCTGCAATTTTGTCTAATTCATATGTAGATATTCCTGGTCTTATTGCTTTTTCTACTTCTTTTTGAGCAAGAAAGGCTATTCTGCACGCTTCTTTCATTAATTCTATTTCTCTTTTTGATTTAATTGTTACCATTTTTCCCCCATAAATTGTGGTTTGTAAGCAAATTACAATTTATATCTACTTATTTTTAATATATTCTTCTACTTCTTTTGCAACGTCGTATGATGTTTTTCCTACTTTGTCGCCTGCTTTTGCATTATAAAGTATTTCTGCTGTTTCATAGTGATTTATTAATTCTTGTGCTGTTTTGCTATATACTTGTAATCTATTTTCTACAACTTCTGGTTTTTGATCTTCTCTTTGATATAGTTCTCCACCACATTTGTCGCATATACCTTCAACTTTTGAAGGACTAAATACTACATTATATATTTCTCCACAACCTTTGCAACTTCTTCTATTTGCAATTCTTTCTACTATTTCATCAAAAGGAACGTCAATATTTAACGCCATATCTACTTTTGCATTCATTTCTTTTAACATATTGTCAAGGCTTACTGCTTGTACTCCTGTTCTTGGGAATCCGTCTAAAACAGCTCCATTTTCTACGTCTTCTCCGTTTAATCTTTCTTTTAACATTTTTATTGTTACTTCGTCTGGAACAAGTTCACCTTTGTCCATATATTGTTTTGCTTCTTTTCCTAATTCTGTTTCATTTTTTAAATTTTCTCTAAATAAATCTCCTGTTGATATATGTGCTAATTTTAAATCTTCTGCTATTATTTTTCCTACTGTTCCTTTTCCACTTCCTGGTGCGCCTAATAATACTATAAACATATTTCCTCCTCTTGAATAAACTAAAAACTTTATTTGTTTTTGATTTATTCTTTTTGTATTTTATATTTTTCATTTCATTCAAACATTAACAAAAAACGAAGCAAAAGTGGTATATTGCGCATTTTGAATTAAACAAATTTTGCAGGTGTATGTTTATACATTGAAAAAATTTGTTGACATTCAAAATGTGCAAGATGCCGCTTTTCATTCGTTTTATTCTAAAAATCCTTTATAATGCCTCATAACTAATCTAGACTCTAATTGTTGTACTGTTTCTAATGCAACACCTACTACGATAAGTATTGATGTTCCACCAAATGCAACATTAAGCCCTGTAAATCTCATAAGCATTGGAAGTATTGCTATTACGCTTAAGAATATACCTCCAAATAAAGTTAATTTACTTATTATTGATGATAAGAAATCTGTTGTAGGTTTTCCTGCTCTAATTCCTGGAATAAACCCACCATTTTTCTTTATATTATTTGATACTTCTGCTGGATTAAATGTTGCATATGTGTAAAAGTATGTAAATCCTAAGATTAATAACAAGTACACTATTGCATTTGCTATTGTATAGCCTAATCCAACATTAGATGTTGATGTAGCTATTGAAAATTTATATATTGTAGCCCAGAAACCTGTTTGACTTGCTATGTTTGCATTAAACATTTGTATAATCATTGCTGGGAATGTCATAAATGATGATGCAAATATTACAGGCATTACTCCTGCCATTGCAAGTTTTAGAGGAATATGTGTATTTTGTCCTCCATACATTTTTCTTCCTACAACTTTTTTTGCATATTGTACAGGAACTCTTCTTTCTGCTTCTTGTACAAATACTACTCCTGCAACAAGAACTATTGCTCCTATTATTATTCCTAGAGAAATTAGTAATCCTGCTGTACTAAATCCATTAGCTGTTATTATTAAATTATATATTGTTGTAACTGCTGATGGTAATGAAGAAATTATACCTATAAATATAATTATTGATATACCATTTCCAATTCCTTTATTAGTAATTTGTTCTCCAAGCCACATTAAAAGTGCTGTTCCTGCTACAAGTGAAAGTACTATTAATGCTCCTGTTCCAAATCCAGGATTTATAAATACCCCATATGCAGAATATGTACTGCTATAAGATAAATAAATACCTATTGCTTCTACTAATGCTAATATTAGAGTAACAATTTTTGTATATTTATTTATTTTTGCTTTTCCTTCTTCTCCACCTTCTTTAATAAGTCTTTCTAAAGAAGGTATTACCATTCCTAATAATTGTATAACAATTGATGCTGTAATATATGGGCTAATACTCATTGCAAATATTGAGAATCTTGAAAAAGCCCCTCCTGAAATCAAATCTATAAATCCAGATAAGCTATTTGAACCACTACTTGCAAGTTCACTTAATGCTAAAGTATCAATTCCTGGAACTGATATAAAGCAACCTAATCTGAATATTACTATTAATAGTAATGTATACATTAATCTTTTTCTGATTTCTGGAGTTTTTAGAGCGTTTTTAATTGTTTTAAACAAATTAAATCACCTCTGCTTTTCCACCAGCTGCTTCTATTTTTTCTTTTGCAGCTTTTGTAAATCTTGTTGCTTGAACTGTTAATTTTTTATCTAATTTTCCAGTTGCTAGTACAACTATTCCATCATTAGCTTTGCTTATAATTCCGTCTGCGATTAAGCTTTGAGCATTAACAACTTCTGATTTACTATTATTAAGCATTGTTAAAGTTACTTCTGTATAATTTGCAGCATGAATATTTTTGAATCCTCTTTTTGGTAATCTTCTATATAATGGTGTTTGACCACCTTCGAATCCACGTCTTACTCCTCCACCAGATCTTGCTTTTTGTCCTTTATGACCTCTACCTGATGTTTTTCCTAGACCTGAACCAATTCCACGTCCTACTCTTCTTCTTGTAACTTTTTCTTGGCCTGCCTTTATGTTCCCTAATTCCATTTGTTTCCCTCCATTTCTTATTATGCCATTACAATTTCAATGCATATCAAATTACATTCTAAACGTAATGTTTCTAAATTATAATATTTCTTCTACTTTTTTTCCTCTTTTTTTAGCAATTTCTTCAGCTGTTGACATATTTTCTAATGCATTCATTGTAGCATATCCAACGTTTCTTGGATTGTTTGTACCTATAACTTTTGTTTTTATGTCTCTATATCCTGCAAGTTCAAGTATTGGTCTTACACTTCCACCTGCTATTAATCCAGAACCTTCTGCTCCTGGTTTTAATAATACACTTGCTGAACCAAATGTTCCTAGGAATTCGTGTGGTATTGTTGTTCCTACAATTGGTACTTCAATTAAGTTCTTTTTAGCATCTTCAATAGCTTTTTTAATTGCATCTGGAACTTCTGCTGCTTTTCCATTTCCAATTCCTACGTGACCATTTTCATCACCAACAACAACTACTGCGCTAAATCTAAAATTTCTACCACCTTTAACAACTTTTGCAACTCTGTTAATGGCTACTACTTTTTCTTTTAATTCAACTACTTCGTTTTCCATACTTTTTAAAGTTTCCTCCTCTTTTATATTTGTAAGGGGACGCATCTTACCCTTACGCCACTTCCACTAGGGATTAGATACATCCCCGTACTTGTGAATTAGTGATGTCAGTTTTTATGCTTCCTGCCTCTTTTTTTAAAAATTCAAGCCTGCTTCTCTTGCAGCTTCTGCAAGTTCTTTAACTATTCCGTGGTAAATATATCCACCTCTATCATAAACAACATCTTTTATGTTTTTTTCAATTGCTCTTTTTGCAATTAATGTTCCAACTTCTTTTGCAGCTTCTTTATTAGATTTTTTAGTTTTTACTGCTTTATCTAATGTTGATGCTGAAACAATAGTTTCTCCTTTTACATCATCAATTACTTGAGCATATATATTGCTATTACTTCTGTATACGCATAATCTTGGGCACTCTGATGTACCACTTATTTTTCTACGTACTCTTGCATGTCTTCTTTCTCTTTCTAATTTTCTATTTGTTTTAGATACCATTTAAGAATTTCTCCTTTCTATTAATGTAATATTATTCTCAATCGGGTCGTCGAGGACGCCGACCCCTACAACATTATTTTATTTACCTGTCTTACCTTCCTTACGTCTAATATGTTCTTCAACATATTTAATACCTTTTCCTCTATATACTTCTGGTGGTCTTTTGCTTCTTATTTCAGCAGCCATTTGACCAACTAATTCTTTATCAATTCCTTTTACTATTATTGAGTTTGGATTTGGTACTTCATAAGTAATACCTTCTGGCTCAACCATTTCTACTGGATGTGAATAACCCAAAGTTAAAACTATTTTATTTCCTTGTTTTGCAGCTCTATAACCTACTCCATTTATTTCTAATTGTCTTGTAAATTCATTAGAAACTCCTTCAATCATATTGCTTATTAATGTTCTTGTTAAACCATGTAAACTTCTATTTTCTTTTTCGTCATTTGGTCTTGTTACTACAATAACACCATTATCTAGTTTTATAGAAATGTTATCATTAACAATTCTTTCTAATGTTCCTTTAGGTCCTTTTACAGTTATTTTTTGTCCATCTATTGTTACATCTATACCAGCTGGAACTGTAATTGGTTTATTTCCTATTCTTGACATTTTGTTTTCTCCCTTCTTAAAATACTTTTATTTTTTATCTTTTTCTTAATTCTAATTACCAAATATATGCTAAAACTTCTCCACCAATGCCAGCATTTCTTGCTTCTTTATCTGTCATAACACCTTTTGATGTTGAAATTAAAGCTATTCCTAATCCATTTAATACTCTTGGAAGCTCGTCTTTTGCTGCATATATTCTTAATCCTGGTTTGCTTATTCTTTTTAATCCAGATATAACTTTTTTACCATTTTCTGTGTATTTTAAGTTTATTCTTATAATACCTTGGTTTTCGTTACTTATTTCTTCATATGATTTTATATATCCTTCATTAAACAAAATTTCTGCAATTGATCTTTTCATTTTTGATGCTGGAATATCAACTGTTTTAAATTTTGCACTGTTTGCATTTCTTATTCTTGTTAGCATGTCTGCTATTGGATCAGTAGTATTCATCTAATATTTTCCTCCTTTTTTCTATTTTACCAGCTTGCTTTTTTAACACCTGGTATTTCACCTTTATGTGCTAATTCTCTAAAGCATATACGGCAAATTCCATATTTTCTTATATATGCATGTGGTCTACCACATAATTTACATCTGTTATATTCTCTTGTTTTAAATTTTTGTGGTTTTTGTTGCTTTACAATCATTGATTTTTTAGCCATAATTTTTATTTTCCTCCTTTATTAAACTCTAAAAGGCATTCCTAATAATGCTAATAATTCTCTTGCTTCTTCGTCTGTTTTTGCTGTTGTTACAAATATAATGTCCATTCCTCTTATTTTATCTATTTTATCATATTCGATTTCTGGGAATATTAATTGTTCTTTTATACCTAAAGAATAATTTCCTTTTCCATCAAATGAATTTTTAGATACTCCTCTAAAATCTCTTACTCTTGGAAGTGCTAAATTAAATAGTTTGTCTGCAAAGTCATACATTTTTCCTGCTCTTAAAGTAACTTTACATCCTACATTTACACCTTCTCTTAATTTAAATGCTGCAATTGATTTTTTTGCTTTTGTTATAACTGGTTTTTGACCTGTTATAAGTGTTAAATCTGCTATTGCATTATCTAAATTTTTTGGATTATCTTTTATATCTCCTAATCCTATATTTATAACTATTTTTTCTAATTTAGGAACTTCCATTAGTGATTTATATTCAAACTTTTTCATTAATGCTGGTATTACTTCTTTTTGATATTGTTCTTTTAACTTTTCCATGGATAGCTTTTTCCTCCTTTTTTATTTTTTATTTTAGTTTTGCTCCACATTTTTTGCAGATACGTATTTTTTCTTTTCCTTCTTTTTCTATTTTTATTCTAGTAGGTTTATTACATTTTGGGCAAACTACGTTAACTTTGCTACTATGTATGCTACATTCTACTGGAATAATTCCACCTTCTTCACCTTGTTTTCTAGGTTTAACGTGTTTTTTTCTTATATTTATACCTTTTACTATTACTCTGTCTGTTTTTGGCATTGTTTCTAGAACTTCACCTGTTTTACCTTTATCATTTCCAGATAAAACTTGAACTGTATCGCCTTTTCTTATTTTCATTTAAGGTTTCCTCCTTTTTTTATTAGTGTAAGGGGACGCATCTTACCTTTACGTCACTTCCACTAGGGATTAGATACATCCCCATACTTGTGAATTAGTGATGTCAGTATTCATGCTTCCTGCCTCTTTTATTTTTTATAATACTTCTGGGGCTAAAGACAATATTTTCATATAATCCTTATCTCTTAATTCTCTTGCTATAGGCCCAAATATACGAGTACCTTTTGGGTTTTTATCATCACGAATAATAACTGCTGCATTTTCGTCGAATCTTACATATGAACCATCTGCTCTTCTAATTGGTTTTTTTGTTCTAACTATAACAGCTTTTACTACATCACCTTTTTTTACAACTCCATTTGGTATAGCACTTTTTACAGATGCAATTATTACATCTCCAACACCTGCAAATTTTCTATGTGAACCACCTAAACATCTAATGCACATTAATTCTTTTGCACCTGTGTTGTCTGCTACTTTTAATCTTGATTGTTGTTGTATCATTATGGTTTCCTCCTTTTTTATCTTCTAATTTTATTTTATAACTGCTTTTTCTACTATTTCAACTAGTCTCCATCTTTTGTCTTTAGATAGAGGTCTTGTTTCCATTACTTTTACTTTATCACCTATTTGGCATTGATTTTCTTCATCATGAGCTTTTAATTTATATGTTCTTTTTACAATTTTACCATATATAGGATGTTTAACACTTGTTTCAACTGATACAACTATTGTTTTATCCATTTTATTAGATGTTACTGTACCAATCATAACTTTACGAAGATTTCTTTCTTCCATTGATATTTTCCTCCTTCTCTGATGTAAAGGGACACAGCTTTTCCCCTTTGTCACTTCCACTTCGGGCACGCTATGTCCCCTACTTGTGAATTAGTGATGTCAGTCTTTGTATTTATTTACACCTTTTAGTTTTTATTTTCTTCTAATTCTCTTTGTTTTAGAATAGTATTAACTCTAGCTATATCTTTTTTTACTTCTTTTATTTTCATTGGATTATCTAATCCATTTGTAGCTAAACTAAATCTTAATTTAAATAATTCTGATTTTAATTCTACTAATTCTTTTTCTAGCTCTGGTGAAGACATTTCTCTTATTTTATTTATCTTCATCATTCTCACCACCTTGTTTAGTTTCTCTGGCTAAGAATTTTGTTTTTACAGGTAATTTGTGTGATGCAAGTCTTAATGCTTCTCTTGCAACTTCTTCTGTTACACCTGCTAATTCAAATAATACTCTACCAGGTTTTACAACAGCTACCCAATATTCTGTTGCACCTTTACCTTTACCCATACGAGTATCAGCTGGTTTTTTACTAATTGGTTTATTTGGGAATATTTTAATCCAAACTTTACCACCTCTTTTTATATAACGAGTCATGGCAATTCTGGCTGCTTCTATTTGGTTTGCTGTAATTAATCCTGTTTCTAATGCTTGTAATCCGTAATCTCCTTCGTTTACAACATTACCTCTTGATGCTTTACCTCTGTTTCTACCTTTTTGCATTTTTCTATATTTTGTTCTTTTTGGCATTACTGGCATTATTGTTCCCCTCCTTCTTTTGCTACTTTTTTAGTTGGAAGAACTTCTCCTTTATATATCCAAACTTTTACACCTATTTTTCCATAAGTTGTATCTGCTTCAGCAAATCCATAATCTATATCTGCTCTTAAAGTTTGAAGTGGAATTGTACCTTCTTTGTAGAATTCTGTTCTTGCCATATCAGCTCCACCTAATCTTCCAGATACTGCTGTTTTTATTCCAAGAGCTCCTGATTTCATTGCTTTTTGCATGCATTGTTTCATTGCTCTTCTAAAAGATATTCTTCTTTCTAGTTGATTTGCAATATTTTCTGCAACTAATTGTGCATCTGTATCAATATTTTTTACTTCAACTATATTTAAGTTTACATCTTTGTTTATCATTTTTACTAATTCATTTTTTAATGTTTCTGCATAATTTCCACCTTTACCTATTACTAGACCTGGTTTTGCAGTATAAACATTTACTTTTACAAATTTTGGTGTTCTTTCTATTTCTATTTTAGAAATTCCACTTACGAATAATTTTTTCTTAACATATTCACGGATTTTATGGTCTTCTACTAAATAATCACTAAAATTCTTAGAATCTGCATACCATTTAGAATTCCAATCTTTTATAAC
>CAYMXX010000036.1:0-10709 GCA_964394545.1 uncultured Clostridium sp. | reverse complement strand
TATCATATAGGTTGAAAAAAAACAATAATAATAGTATAATAAAAAAGTAAAATTTATAAAAAAAGGAGTATCAAAATGGTAGAAATTAAAACATTAATTGATGAAGAAAAATTACAAGCTAGAATTAATGAAATAGCAAAACGAATTGAAAAAGAATACGAAGGAAGAGAAATAACTCTTATATGCATTTTAAAAGGTTCAGTATTTTTCACAGTAGATTTAGCAAAAAGAATTAATGGAGACGTAAGATTAGAATTTATAAGAGTATCTAGTTATGGGGAGGGTACAGAAAGTACAGGAGAAATAAAAATGAAACTAGATTTAAAAGATAGCATTTTAGGGAAAGACGTAATAGTAGTAGAAGACATAATAGACACAGGAAGAACACTATCATATTTAATAGAATATTTAAAAATGAAAAAACCAAATTCTGTAAAATTATGCACATTATTAGACAAGCCAGATAGAAGAGTTATGAAAAATGTAAGAGTTGACTATACAGGATTTGAAATACCAGATAAATTCGTTGTAGGCTATGGATTAGACTGGGATGAAAAATATAGAAATCTACCATATATAGGATACATAGAAGACTAGACAAAAGGGGACAGACCATTTTTGTCTTTATAGAGGATAATATTATGTTTGATATAGAAAAAGAGCTTAAAAAACTTCCGGAGAAACCGGGAGTTTATATTATGAAAGATAAAAGCGATAATATTATATATGTTGGAAAAGCTGTTGTATTAAAAAATAGAGTAAGACAATATTTTAGAAAAACGAATAAAACAGCTAGAATAGAAAAAATGGTTTCATTAATAGACCATTTTGAATATATCGTAACAGATAATGAAGCAGAGGCATTAATACTAGAGTGTAATCTAATAAAGAAAAATATGCCTAAATTTAATGTACTTTTAAAAGATGATAAAACATATCCATACATAAAAATTGATATAAAATCAGATTATCCCAATGTATTTATAACAAGAAGAATTCAAAACGATGGAGCAAGATATTTTGGACCATATGCAAATTCTGGAGCAGCAAAAGAAATGATTGATTTTATAAAAGAACGTTTTAAAATAAGGCAATGTAAAAAATTTAAAAGTAATCAAAGAGTTTGCTTAAACTATCACATAAAAAAATGTCTAGCACCATGTATGGGATATGTAAGCAAAGAAGAATATAAAAAACAAATAGACCAAATTATAATGCTATTAGAAGGTAAAACAAAAGAAATTATAAAACAAATAGATAATGATATTGTTAAATTTGCAGAAAAACAAGAATACGAAAAAGCGGCAGAATTAAGAGATAAAAAAATTGCAATAGAAAGAATATCTGAAAAGCAAAAAGTTTCAAATATAAACGAAAGAGCCATAGATGTTGTAGGAATTGCAAAAAATGAATTATCTATATGTATAGAAATATTTTTTGTTAGAAATAGCAAAATGGTTGGAAGAGAGCATTACTTTTTTGAAAATGCAAATAACTTAACAGAAAAAGAATTATTATCAGAATTTATAAAACAATACTATATAAACAAATTAGATTTGCCAAGTAAAATAATGCTACCACAAGAAATAGAGGACATACAAGCAATAGAAGAATTACTATCAAATAAAGTTCAAAGAAAAATAGAATTTAAAATACCTCAAAAAGGTGAAAAATTACGATTTATAGAAATGGCAAACAACAATGCAAGAATAACATTAGAAAACAAAACAAAAGAAAAAGAAGATATAGTATTACAGTTAAAAGAAGTGCTAAAATTAGAAAAACTACCACGAAAAATAGAATGTTTTGATATATCAAATATGGCAGGAGAATACATGGTTGCTGGAATGTGTGTAGCAAAAGATGGTATTATAAATAAAAAATTAGGACGAAAATTTAAAATAAAAACAGTATTTACACAAGATGATCCAAGATGTATGGAAGAAGTAGTAACAAGAAGATTAAAGCATTCAATAGAAAATTCAAAAGGAGCTTTTGGAACTTTACCAGATGTAATTTTTGCAGATGGTGGAATAACGCAAATAAGAGCTATAAAAAAAGCTATAGCGAAATACAATATAGAAATTCCGGTATTTGGAATGGTAAAAGATGATAAGCATAACACTAAAAAATTAATAGACCAAAACAAGCAAGAAATAGAATTACCACAAAATCTAATGAATTTTGTAACAAATATGCAAGACGAAGTTCATAGAGTTGCAATTGAATATAATAGAAGTTTAAGAAATAAAGAAACAACAAAATCAAAATTAGATAGCATAAATGGAATTGGTGAAAAAAGAAAACAAGAATTACTTAAAAAATTTGGTAGTGTAGAAAGCATAAAAAAGGCTGATATTTTAGAAATAGCACAAGTAAAAGGAATAACAGAAGAATTAGCAAGAAAAATAAAGAAAGAGCTCATACGAAACTTGTAATATTAAAATCATTCCTTGAATATATATGTAAAAAAGGACAAGGAGTGAATAAAAATGGTTGATATTACAAAAGATGAATTTTGGGATTCAAAATATGAGGAGATTTCTAAAAAAGAAGAAAATAAAATAAAAGGATTTATTTCAAAGAATAAAGTAATTATAATATTATTAGTAAGCTTTGGAATACTGATGGTAATAAACACAGTTTTGATATATAATTTTTTTAAAATATTAGAAACAATAAGGTAAGTTACAATTTATAAAAAAGGAGTAGCAAATGAATATAGCAAATGAATGGAAAGATTACGAAATACTAGATATGGCAAATGGAGAAAAATTAGAAAGATGGAAAAACATTATACTTGTAAGACCAGACCCACAAATAATTTGGAAAGATAAAACATTTCCAGAAAAATGGAACAAAGCAAATGCAGTATATAAAAGAAGTAACAAAGGTGGAGGAGGCTGGAGCTATAAAGCAAAGCTTCCAGAAAGCTGGCAAATAAAATATAAAGACTTAACATTTAATATAAAGCCAATGGGATTTAAACATACAGGACTTTTTCCAGAACAAGCAGTTAATTGGGATTGGATGATTAACAAAATAAAAAATGCAAAAAGGACCATAAAAGTTTTAAACCTTTTTGCATATACTGGAGGTGCTACTGTTGCATGCTTATATGCAGGTGCATCTGTTTGCCATGTAGATAGTTCAAAAGGTATGGTATCATGGGCAAAAGAAAATGTTGCTTCTTCTAAACTACAAGATAGACCTGTTAGATATATTGTTGATGATGTAGTTAAATTTGTTCAAAGAGAAATAAGAAGAGGCAATAAATATGATGCAATAATAATGGATCCTCCATCTTATGGAAGAGGAGCTTCACGGAGAAGTTTGGCAATTTGAGAATAATATATCAGATTTAATAGAATTATGCACAAATATTTTGAGCGATAACCCACTATTTTTCCTAATAAACTCATATACAACAGGAATTTCAGCAGAGGTATTAAGCAATTTATTAAGATTAAACTTAAAAAAATATAAAGGGAAAATAACATCAGGAGAAATAGGATTACCAATGAAAGATTCAAATCTTATATTACCATGTGGTATATTTGGAAAATGGGAAAAATAAAGATATAGTAATTTTATAAAAATAGTAAAAAAATATACAAAAACAAAAATAAAAGTTTTTGTATATTTTTTTTTGCCTTTTATAAACAAAATAAAAAAACAAATAAATGAATGATAAAATTAAAACATCAAAGCAAGAGGTGATTTAATTTGATAGAGAATATATGCAATAGATTAACTCTTAAAATTAGAAAAGAAATGCCAGAAGTAGATGACGAAAGAGCAGAAGTAATAAATTATGGCTTGCAATTAGTAATTGGAGAAATACCAAAAACATTTGTACTTTTAATAATTGCATATTTATGTGGAGTACTAAAATTATCAATAATTGCATTATTAGTAATTATTCCATATAGAGCAACATCAGGAGGAGTACATCTAAAAACTCATATTGGTTGTATTTTAGGAACAAGCTTATTTTATGTAGGAAGTGCACTTTTAAGTAAATATATTGTATTTGAACCAATATATATAAAGTACATATTAATATCAATTACATGGATTTTTAGTATGGTAATGATAAATTTATATGCTCCAGCAGATACAGAGAATGTTCCTATTTTAAGAAAAAAAGAAAGAAAAATAAAGAAAAACTTATCATATGTAACAATGACTCTAACATTATTAGCCTCAATTGTTATAAAAAATACCATATTTTCAAATTTATTAATATTTTTAACTATATTTCAAACAATTTGGATTAGTAAATTTACATATAAATTAACAAATAACAAATATGGATATGAAGAATATATAAAACAAAAAAATGTAGCATAATTGAAAGACATATAAAAATAAAAAAGGAGGAAAAGAACATGGTAAAATTTTTAGCAAAAATTGCAGAAAAATATGCAAAAAGAACAAACACAGCATGTGTTGTATGGTATTATGTTCATCAACCAAAAATGCCAGCATCACTTGTAAAAAAAGACTAATAAACTACAAAGTAAAAAAAGAAAGCTGTGTAAAAAACAGCTTTTTTATTTAATTATATATTTCCAATTGCTGTGTAAAAAATTCATTATTCTTAGTTGTAAATAGATTTAAATTATTATTCTTCTTTAAAATTTTTCGAACTTCCCACAAGCCAAGACCGTGACTTTTTTTATCGGAATCTTTTTTAGAAGTATAGCCTTTTTCAAAAATTTTATCAGTATCAACATCTTTATTACTATATGTATTAGAAATAGCTATTAGTTGCCTATCAATTTTAGAATCTTTTCTAATTGTCAAATTAATTCTTTTTTCATTACATTTATTACTTGCTTCTATTGCATTATCTAGTAAAATTCCTAAAACTCTTGTTAGCTCATAAGTTTTCATATTTACATTAGCCAAATCAGAAAAAATTTCTATTTCCATAAAAACACCTAAATCTTCTGCTTTATGATATTTAGAAGTTATTAAACTATATACAGCAGGATTTTGTATTAATTCTGGATTTAATATAGATAAATTATTAGATTTTCTGCAATCTTTTACTAAATCTGTGTAATAAATTTTTAACCCATCCATATTATTAGTTGCAATATAACCACCAATAGATTGAACAATATTTCCAAAATCATGTTTAAAGCCTCTAATATTATCATATAGGATATTTAAAGTTTTATTATATAATCTTTCTTCCTCTAAACTTGCAGTAGTTTGTTCTAGCTTAATAGTTCTACCTAAACTGTATAAGGTTATTAAAAAATATATAAATAATACAAATATGCTAAAAAAATTAATTTGTATTGGTAAATAGTCCATATAAGATTTAGCAATAAAAGATTCAATAAATAATCCCAAAATTCCTACAATAAAATTTAAAATTAAAAGTCCAGAATTTTTTCTATTTAGTTTTACATCTTTAATGCTAATTTTAAAACGTTTAATAAACATATATGATAAATATGCAAAAAAGTAGATAAACAAAGAACCACAAAGTTTATGAATAGGTGTTGTAGAAAATACTTGATTTGAAATTTTTAATAATGTGGTATATAAATTAGCTACTGTTGCTCCAATAACACTAAAAAATGCATATGGTATAATTTCTGCTAAAATTGCTTTTAATATACTTGTTTTAAAAATTAAAATTACTAAAATAGGACATGCAATTAAATTAAGAAATGTATTAAATGGTGCTGGAATTACTGTTATTGAAAGTATAGCAATAACAGAGAATATAGAGACATATAGAATTTTTTGTTTTTTAGTAGAAGATATATTTAGTATAGTAGTAAAGAGTAATAAGGTAATAATAACTTCTAAAAAACCTAAAGGTATACTAATAAACCTTATTAAATTTGCATTTTCAGTTGTTAATGCAGTCCACATATTGTGCAGAATTTCCATCTTTAAAAACCTCCAAAATTTCATTTTTATATTTAGATCCAATAAAACAATTACTATTATTTGAAAATAATATAGTATTCGTAACAGAATTTATACTTGTAACATTTTTAATATTTGCAATAAAAGATTTATGGCATCTTACAAAATTTTCTGGTAGACAACTTTGTATTTTACTAAAAGAACTATAAATCTCATAAGTACGAGAATTAGTACAAAAAACAAGTTTCATACCATCTTTTTTTATATAATTAATTTCGTTTTGATTTATTATAGTGTTATTACTTAATTTAATATATTTATTTGGACTTTGCTGAATATCTTCAATAAGTCTTAAAATAGTTTCTTCCAATCTGTCATCAACAATTGGCTTAGGAATATAATCAAAAGTTTTATATTTATATGCCATAAGAACATATTCTAAATGACCAGTAGTAAAAATAATATAAGCATTTTTGTTTGATTTTCGAACTATATTTGCTATATCAAATCCAGTAATTTCTGATTTTAAATTTATATCTGTAATTAATACATCAAATTTATTTTTTCCAACAAACTCAATAACCTCGTTTGGTTTAGAAGATTCTAAAATAATAGAAGCATCTATATTATGATTTATAAATATAGATTCTAACATTTTGGAAATTCTAGAAAGAACAGAAGCATTGTCATCACATAAAACAAAATTTAACATATATGCCTCCTATAGATAATATAATTAACTATAAAAAACAAAAAAATAAATTACAAAAAAACAAAAAAATTACTATTTTTTTCCAAAAACGAACTAAATATAATATATTCCAAAAACATTTTATTGTCAATATAAAAATAATTTAAGTTTTCACATTTTTAAAAATATATACTGTGAAAAAAGTATATATTTTTTTCACAGTAGTATTAACAATAAAATGTTGAAACCTATGAAAAATGTAGGGGGGCAATTTTAATTACCCACACTTCAAAGAAATTACAAAAATAATATATGGAGGCTGACTATGAAGAATAATAAAATAATTTATGTAATGCTATGTGCAATAGTTTGTGTGTTTACATTTAGTGTAATGATGCTAAACAATAGCACAAACCAAATAGCAGTAACGACAAGTACATTGAGTTTATCAAATAAAAAAATAGGATGGGGAATAAAAAGAAACGATAACCATGAGCAACCAGACTTAGGAAGTAGCAATAAAAGTTTGTTAGAAAAATATAATGGAATTGCAATGGGAAATAGTGAAGAAAAAACTGTATATTTAACATTTGATGAAGGATACGAAGCAGGATATACACAGAAAATATTAAATGTATTAAAAGAAAATAATGTTAAAGCAACATTTTTTATAACAGCACACTATTTAAACACACAGCCAGAATTAGTACAAAGAATGATAGAAGAGGGACATATAGTAGGAAACCATACAGTAAATCATAAAAGCATGCCAGATTTAGAAGATGAAAAAATAAAAAGTGAAATTATGGAGCTTCACAAAGCAGTATACGAAAAATTTAATTACGAAATGAAATATATAAGACCACCAATGGGAGAATTTAGTGAAAGAACATTAGAAATTACAAAGAATTTAGGATACACAACAACAATGTGGAGCTTTGCATACGATGACTGGAACGAACAAAAACAAGGAAGAGAAGAATACGGTAAAAACAAAATAATATCAAATGTGCATAATGGAGCAATAATACTTTTACATGCAAACTCCGTAGACAATAGCAACATACTAGACACATGTATTAAAGAAATAAAAAATATGGGATATGAATTCAAAAATATAGACGAATTCAAACAATAAATTGCAGGTTATAAGGGGGAAACATGAAAAAAAAAGCACATACACGATTTTCTAATAAAGTAAATCAAATTCTAGAAGTTCCAAGAGAAGTAATAGAACAAACTCCTAAATTTACAATAATAAGTTTTGACGAAATGCTAATAGAAAATTACAAAGGAATACTAGAATATGAAGAATTTTATATAAAACTAAGTACAAAAATTGGTCTAATAAATATAAATGGATTCAATTTAAGTTTAGAACAGGTAACAGAAGACGACATATCTATAAAAGGAAAAATTGAAAGTATATCAATTGAAAGAACAGAATAAATAAGAGAACGGAGGAAAAAAGGTGTTTTTTAAAATATTATTAAATTACATATTAGGATATGTAAATATAAAAGTAGAAGGTTTTTTTATTGAAAGATTTATAAATATCTGTATAAGTAAAAAAATATTACTATGGAATATTAAAAGAGAAAAATCAAGCATACTATATGCAAATATAGGTATAAATGATTATAGAAAATTAAAAAACATAGCTAAAAAAACAAAAAGCAAAATAAATATACAAACCAAAAAAGGCTTACCATTTTTAGTTCATAAATATAGAAAAAGAAAAATATTTGTAGCATTATTAGCAATAATATTTATTGCTTTATTTGCAATGTCAAAATTCATATGGAATATAGAAATAAAAGGAAATGAGCAAATTGCAAAAACAGAAATTATAGAAGAATTAAATAAAAATGGATTAAAAGTAGGAACATACAAAGGAAAAATAAATGCGAATTCTATTATAAATAAAATTAGATTAGATAGAAGTGATATAGCATGGATAGGAATAGATATAGAAGGAACAAATGTAATAGTAGAAATAAGAGAAACAAGTAAAGCACCAGAAATAATAGACGAAAATGAATACTGTAATATAATAGCAAATAAAGAAGGAATGATTACAAAAATAAATGTTCAAAATGGTACAGCCGTAGTAAAAGAAGGGGATATAATAAAAGAAGGAGATGTATTAGTACAAGGACTTTTAGAGGGGAAATACACAGGAATTAGATATGTACATGCAAAAGCAGATATAGAAGCTAAAATTTGGTATTCAAAAAAAGAAAAAGTTTTTTTAAAACAACAAATACAAGTACCCACAGGTGCTACGGAACAAAAGTATACACTAAATATAAATAATTTTAAAATAAATTTTTACAAAACCCTTTCAAAATTTGAAAATTATGATACAATAAATGAGGATAAGAAATTAAAACTATTTTCTAATTTTTATTTACCAATCGAAATAACAAAACAAACGAATTACGAATATAAATACGAAGAAAAAATATATACGGAAGAAGAACTTGCAAAACTAACGCAAGAAAAATTAGAAAAAGAATTAGAAGAAGAAATATCACAAAAAGAGAACATACTAAACAAACAGACAAATATTTATCCAAATGAAGATTACATAGAAGTAGAAGTCATATACGAAGTGCTTGAGAACATCGGTACTAAAGACAAAATAATATTTTAAAGGAATGGTGATAATATGGAACAAAGGAGCCTTAGGGTTTTAGACACAAACAAAACATTTTTTTCAAAAATAACTAGCACATTAACAAAAATGCTTATACCAACAAAAGTAAGCATAAATGGAATGATGATTTCTATAAAAAGAAATAATTTAATAAAAGCATATGCTAATTATGAACTTGCTGTAGAAGAGAACGACATAGAAAGAAAAGATTCATTATATAAAAAATATGAAGAAGCATATAGCTTATACCTAGAAGCAATAGATAAATATATAATGGATTCAGTATATAAAAAAGTAAAGAATAATACAGCATCAGAATTTGAAAAAAATGCTCTTGCAAAATATTATATGGTAGTAAGCCTAAAACAAAACCAATATGTAGAATACAAATATAAAAAACAAGAATACTTACTTAAAGTAGATTATGAATCAGTAATAAACTTAAAAAAACAAGCTACAATAGACAAATATAATGAATTTTATGTTTCAAAAATGGATTCATTATATAAAGGACTTTTAAAAAATTACTCAATACAGTTAGCAGATACAGTAAGTAGCAAAGTAGAAGAAATAAACAACATATATACAAAAATATTTAGATGCTTAGAAGACTATATATCAGATATATTGCCAATAAAAATGAAAATTGGCAAAGAGAATGAATACAAAAACATCTTAAATGATTATGACAGATATGAAACAATGCAAGTAGGTAAAAAAGACGAAAGAGATATTATAAGAAGACAAATGGTATTGCTAGGAATTAGTAGAGAATTATTTACACACAGTCTTCCGTTAATAGCAGCAGAACAATGTTATATAAAACTATTAAAAGATACAAGAAAATTATTAGAACAAAAAGAATCAAAAGCAAGAAAAGAAAGAACATTCGAATTATTAGTTGATTTAATAGAAGAATACAATATACGATTATTATCTACAAAAGTATATTGGGACAAGCCAGAAGAAAGAGAAGCATACAAAAAATTCTGGGCAAAATATAACCAAATACAAAAAATAGAAAACGAAGAAGAAAAGAAAAAACAAAAAGAAATATTGTTCCTAAAAAATGATTTGAAAAAACTAAATAAAAGTAAAAATAATTATAAAAAAGTAATTAAAATAATAAAAGAAAAATTAGTAGAACAAGGAGCAATAAGACAAATAAAAAATGCTTGTAAAACAATGGAAGGGAGCTATAAAAAGCAAGTAGCATAGGTAAGCTTTTTATAAAAACTAAATGAAAGTTGTAGAAATAAATTTTTTAGAAATAGAAGAAAACAAGGAATACGAGTCAATAATAAACAAAGTAGTAGAAAAGTGTTTTAAAGAAGAAAAATTGCAAAATAAAAATTTATATATAAATATAATTTTAACAAATCCAAAAAACATAAAAGAAACTAACAAAAAATATAGAAATATAGACAAAGAAACAGATGTGTTATCATTTCCAATGTTTGAAAA
>CAYMXX010000035.1:0-11032 GCA_964394545.1 uncultured Clostridium sp. | reverse complement strand
AATTGTAAACACGAACTTGAAGGAAAATACGAGCCAAAGAGCTTTGAAGATGAAATTTATAATAATTGGGAGGAAAAAGGTTATTTTAAACCAAGTGGAGATAAGACAAAAGAAAGTTATTGTATAATGATGCCACCTCCAAATGTTACAGGTAAGCTACATATGGGACATGCATTAGATGGAACTTTGCAAGATATTTTAATTAGATATAAAAGAATGCAAGAATTTAATACTTTATGGCTTCCAGGTACAGACCATGCTGCTATTTCAACAGAAGTAAAAATAGTAGAAAAGTTAAAAGAAGAAGGAATAGATAAACACGATTTAGGTAGAGAAAAATTCCTAGAAAGAGCATGGCAATGGACAGAGGAATATGGAGGAACAATAGTAAAACAACAAAAAAAATTAGGTTGTTCAGCTGATTGGAGTAGATCAAGATTTACAATGGACGAAGGTTTGTCTAAAGCAGTTTTAGAAGTATTTAAAAAACTATATGATAAAGGATATATTTATAAAGGAAAAAGAATGATAAATTGGTGTCCTTGTTGTAATACATCAATTTCAGATGCTGAAGTTGATTATGAAGAAGAACCTACACATTTATGGCATATTAAATATAAAGTTGTTGGAGAAGACAGATACCTAACAGTTGCAACAACAAGACCTGAAACAATGCTTGGAGATACAGCAGTTGCAGTACATCCAGATGATGAGAGATATAAAGATTTAGTAGGTAAAAAATGTATTCTTCCTATTATGAACAAAGAAATTCCAATTATAGCAGATGAATTTGTTGAAATGGAGTTTGGTACAGGTTGTGTTAAAATTACACCAGCACATGACCCAAATGATTACCAAGCAGGTCTTTCTCATAATTTAGAAATAATAGAAGTATTTGATGAAAACTTCAAAATGGGAGACTTGTGCGAAGAATATAAAGGGATGGATTTGTTAGAAGCAAGAGAAGCTATAGTAAATAAATTAGATGAATTAGGAAACTTAGTAAAAATAGAAGACTATATGCACAATGTTGGAAAACATGATAGATGTAAATCTACAATAGAACCAAAAATATCAGATCAATGGTTTGTTTCTATGAAAGAAATGGCAAAGCCAGCAATAGAGGCAGTACAAAAAGGTGATACAAGATTTGTACCACAAAAATTTGAAAAAACATATTTTAATTGGCTTAACAATATTCAAGACTGGTGTATATCACGTCAAATTTGGTGGGGACATCAAATACCAGCATATTATTGCGACGAATGTATGCACATAAATGTAGATATAGAAAAACCAGAAAAATGTGAAAAATGTGGAAGTACTAATTTAACACAAGATCCAGATACATTGGATACATGGTTTAGTAGTGCATTATGGCCATTTTCAACACTTGGATGGCCAGAAGAAACAGAGGATTTTAAAATATTTTTTCCAACAAATACATTAGTAACAGGTTATGATATTATATTCTTCTGGGTTGTAAGAATTATGTTCTCAAGTTTAGAACAAACAGTAAAAGTACCATTTAAAGACGTTCTTATGCATGGTATTGTAAGAGATAGCCAAGGAAGAAAAATGTCTAAATCTTTAGGAAATGGAATCGACCCATTAGAAATAATAGATAATTATTCTGCAGACGCATTAAGATTTTCTTTAATATCTGGAACAACTGCAGGAAATGATATGAGATTTATGCCAGAAAAACTAGAGTCAGCATCAAACTTTGCAAATAAAGTATGGAATGCAGCAAAATTTGTTCTTATGAATTTAGAAGATTATGACAATAATAATGAAGAAATTAAATTATGTATAGAAGATAAATGGATTTTATCTAAGTTAAATACACTAATATCAGAAGTAAAAATAAATATGGATAATTATGATTTAGGAGTAGCACTTGATAAAATATATACATTTATTTGGAATGAATTCTGCGACTGGTATATAGAAATTGCAAAAACAAGATTATACAATAAAGAAAGTGCAACAAGAAAAACAGCACAATATGTATTAAATAAAGTTTTAGGAGATTCTTTAAAATTATTGCACCCATTTATGCCATTCGTTACAGAAAAGATATACAAAGAATTATACAATAATGATGAAAGCATTATGATAGCAACATATCCAGAATATTCAAAAGATTTAGAATTTAAAAATGAAGAACAAGCAATAGAAGAATTAAAAGAAGTAATTACAGGAATAAGAAATGCAAGAGCTAAGATGAATGTGCATCCATCTAAAAAATCTAAATTAATATTTGTAACTAAAAAATATGTAAACATTATAAAAGAATCAGAAGAATTCTTAAAGAAATTAGGATTTGGAGAAGAAATTGAAGTTAGAGAAGAAAAAGAAAATATTCCACAAAATGCAATAAGTATTGTATCTTCAAATATGGAGCTATTTATTCCATTTGAAGATTTAGTAGACATTAAAGAAGAAATAGAAAGACTAGAAAAGGAAAAAACAAAAATATTAGTGGAAAAAGAAAAAACAGATAAAATGCTTTCAAACCCAGGATTTGTAGAAAAAGCACCAGCTCAAAAAGTAGAAGAAGAAAAAGAAAAACAAGCAAAATTCAATGAAATGCTAAAAACAATAGAAGAAAGAATAGAGGGTTTAAAATAGGAGAAATTTATGGATTTTAATAAAGAACAAATCGAAAAAATTAATTCATATATAGGTAATGAAAAGTTTAAAGAATTGTGTACTCAACTTAATATTGGAGCAAAAAATGATACACAAGAACAGCTTTTAAATAATATAAAAAAGTATATAGAAAAAGATATGCTAGGAGAGATTAGGGGAACTTTTACTATAGAAAAATTTTTAAAAGCAGTTCAAGCATATCTAGATAAAGATGAATTTCCAAGAGATGAAGAAGGCTATATTAATTATAAGTTAGTCTTACCTATAGGAAATAAACCGATAAGAAAAGGCTTAAGGGTTGCAAACGATATATTGGGACAAGACAGAAAACAATACATTGTTAAAATGGCTGAAGGATTTAAAGGACCAGTATGTGGATTCAAAAATTCGAAAGATGCAAAGTATAATCCAACTATAGCATATGCTTTGTTTAAATTTCTTAATCAGCCATGTGCAAGAAATTTAATGTCATACGAAACTTTTCCATATTATTATATATTTAGTGAAAATTTTATAAAACAGAATGAAAAAATGTATGGATTAAATGATGAAGAATTTATGCAAACACAATTATCGGTAGATGAAGAAAACAACATTACTCATAAACAAATAATGGATGGAATAGAAGAAACTGTAAATAAAAAACAATTGAGTCCAGAAAGAAAGTTAGCACTAATAAAAAAATTGAAACTTCAATATGCTGTTCAAGAAACTTTAAAAAGCTTGATTTGTTCTATGGATCAAAATCTAGGAAATACTGCATTAGTTGTGAAAGAAGAAAATGGAGAAATAGAAGATATAAATATATCACCTGCATATGATTTAGATTTAAGTTTTGCATTAGGAGAAGAAATGCTTACAGGAATACCAGAAACAAGAGTTTTATATAGAACTACTCAAGAAGGAAAAAATGATTTAGTATCAATAATGAATGAATTTAAGTCTATAGAGGGATATAAAGAGGCTTTAGAAAAAATAAAAAATAAATTAAAAGATAATTATATTGATAAAATTTTTGATATTGCATATGAAGAAGCAAAAGTAAATGCACTAAACAGTAAAAAACTTAGGAATAGATATGGAAATTTTATTATGAGAAGAGTGGCGATTTTTAAGGAAGCATGTAAAGAAAATATTGAAATTGATGCCAAAGCAAAAAATTAATATAATAATGAGGGGGAATATAATAAATTAGTAATATATTCTCCTTTTACTTTCTCCAGTAATAAATAATAAAAAAATGAATAAAATTAATTGTATATATTTATTAGAGTATAGAGATACTCACGAATGGAGGGGTTATAACAAACATGTCTGAAAATATTAGTGAAAACGGAAATAATGTGAAAAGAATTATAAAAGGGAGTGCTTTTTCAATTATTATAACTTTAATAGGATTACTAATTTATTCTTTATTACTTAGCTATACAAGTGTGCAAGAAAGTACAATGCCAACAATAATAATTATTATAACAGCAATTAGTATATTAATAGGAAGTACAATAAGCACATCAAATATAAAGAAAAATGGAATAGTAAATGGAATGTTAGTAGGGATAATATATATAGCTACAATATATTTAATATCAAGTATAATAACAGGAAATTTTTTATTAAGTAGTAATTCTATTATTATGATAATTGCAAGTGTATTAACAGGAGCACTAGGAGGTATAATAGGAGTAAATAAAAAATAAGTTGCAATTTGCTAAAAAATATTGATATTTTTATGTGTTTAATATAAAATAAATTTGTTATAAAACAACTATATTAATGGAGGTGTTAACTTTGATAACATTAGAAGATGTAAAAAATAATCCAGAAGTTCAAGAATTAGTAATAGGAGCGCAAAACCAGCTTGATGCGTTAGGATATACAGAACATTCTGTACGACATGTTAGTATAGTATCAAACAGAGCTGGAAGAATTTTAGAAACTTTGCAATATGATAAACATAGAATAGAACTTGCAAGAATTGCAGGATATTTACATGATATAGGAAATGGAGTAAATAGAGTAGACCATGCACATACAGGAGCAATATTAGCATATGAAATATTAAAAGATATGGGAATGGACTTAAAAGATAGAACAGCAATAATGTCTGCAATAGGAAATCACGATGAACAAACAGGTACAGCTGTTAGTGATATATCTGCAGCATTAATACTTGCAGACAAGTCTGATGTACATAGAGACAGAGTAGTAAACAAAAATATGGCAACATTTGATATACACGATAGAGTAAACTATGCAGTAACAGATGCAGATTTAATTGTAAACAATAAAGAAAAAAAGATAACATTAGATTTAACAATTGATAATCACATTTGCCCAGTGTTAGATTACTTTGAAATATTTATGGATAGAACAATGATGAGTAAATATGCGGCAAAATATTTACAAGTATGGTTTGAATTAATTATAAATGGTACAAAATTTTTATAGGAGGAAGTCAAAGTGAAAGCACATAAAATAATAACAATAACAACAATTATATTAGCAATAATTATAATTTCGGTAGCATCTTTTGAAGGAATATATAAATTAAAAGAATATAAAGTGGTAAATGTAATTCCAAATTATTTATTAGGAATGGAATTTAAAAATAGCAGAGTAGTAAATTTTACTGTAAGTGATGAAATTGCAGAAACTAAAATTTATGATAAAGATGGAAATGAAGTAACAGAAAAACAAGATGGAGTTGAATATACAGAAGAAAATGGCTATAAAACAATTGAAACTAAAGTAAATAGTGACGAAAGCTTAAATACATCTAATTATAAAGCTTCAAAAAAAATACTAGAAAACAGAATAAAGAATCTTAAAGTAGAACAGTATGTAATAAAATCAGATGAAAACAATGGAAATATTCAATTAGAAATTCCTGAAAATGATGATACTGACGAAATATTAGCAGTACTTGCACAAAAAGGAATATTCGAATTACAAGATAGTGAAACAAAAGAAGTATTACTAAATAATAGTAATATAAAAAATGCAAGTGTTGTATATGGACAAACAGAAACAGAAGTATCTGTATATTTACAAATTAAATTTAACAAAGAAGGAACAAAAAAATTAGAAGAAATAAGTAAAAAATATATACAAACAACAGAAGAACAAACAAATGAAGATGGAGAAACAGAGGAAAAAGAAGTAACAAAAGAAGTTTCTATATTATTTGATGGACAAGAATATAGAACAACATATTTTGGAGATACAATAAAAGACGGAACATTAAATGTTGCTATGGGAAGTGGAGCAGACAGTGCATCTATAGAAAATTATGTATTAGTAGCAAATGAATTAAAAACAATATTAAATAGTGGAATATTACCAATACAATATGAAATAAACGAAAATACAATATCAGCAAGAATAACTACAGAAAATATAAAAAATGCAGTATATATAGTTTTAGCAGTATTTGCGATTAGCTTAATATACTTTGTAATAAAACTAAAACTTAAAGGAATTTTAGCATCAGTTTTACAAATTGGTTATGTAGCAGTATTACTATTAACTTTAAGATATACAAATGTAGTAATTTCACTAGAAGGAATTGTTGGAATACTTGTGGGAATAATTCTTAATTATATGTTTATATATTCTGCATTTAAAAATACAAAGAATTATTTTGTAAAAGATACAATGGCAAAATTTGCAACGAAATTAATTCCAATTTATATTATAGCAATTGTATTTACATTTAATACATTAACAAATATAGCAAGTTTAGGAATGACATTAGTATGGGGATTAATGATCTTATATATATATAATTTAATATTTACACAAACAGCAGTAAAAGAAGTTAAATAGTAAACGGGACTTAAATAAAGGAGGAAAAAAATGTTTAAGGACAAGAAAAATATAGTTTTAGCAATATTAGCAATAATAATATTAGCAGGAATAATAATGTTTTGTATAAAAGGCTTAAATTATAATTTATCATATGGAAAAAATACTAGTATTCTAGTAAATTTTTCGAAAGATGTAGATACAGATGAGGTAAAACAAGTAGTAGAAGAAGTAATTGGAAGCAATGCAAGAGTTAGAACAATTAATGAATCAAATAGCTATGTAACAATAACAGTAAAATCAATAACAGATGACCAAAAAGCAAATCTTATAACAAAATTAAACGAAAAATATGAATTAGAATTAACAGACAAAGATTTAGAAATTACAAGCAATGCGCAAATAAAATTAATAGATATGATTAAACCATATATTGCTCCATCTGTAATCTCAATAATACTAATTATGATTTATTTTATAATTGCATATAGAAAATATGGAATAGGAAAAGTAGTATTAGAAACATTGGGTTCAATACTAATATCAGAAGCAGTCTTATTTAGTATATATGCAATAGCTAGAATTCCGGTAAATAGTATAACAATGCCAATAGCTGTTATTTTATTTGTTATAGTAATAATAGCATTAATGGAGAAATTTAGAAAAGAAGAAACAAAAATAAAAGAAAAATAACAATATAAAATATTTGTCATATAATATAATAAAAATACATATCGAATGGGACTAATCTCATTCGATATTATTATATAAAAGGTGATAAAATATGAATATTTTTAATTTTTTTAAAATTAACAGACAAAGCAAAAATCTATCTTTAAAAGAAATAAGAGAAATAATGCAAAATAATAAAAATGTAATTTTAGTAGATGTAAGAAGTAAGCAAGAATTTTTGGAAGGACACTTAGACGGTGCTATTAATATACCATTATATGATTTAGAACAATGCTGTGAATGCAAGTTAAAAAATAAAGATGCGATTATAATAACATATTGTCAATATGGAATGAGAAGTAAAAAAGCAATAATGCTATTAAAAAGACACGGATATAAAAATTTGTACCATTTAAAAGACGGATTAGATGCAATTTAAAAGAGTTACTCACTTTAGGTGAGTAACTCTTTGTTTAATTAAAATTTGTAATCAATTTTATTATTTTTTATATATCTATTCAAATTATTTATAGTAATTCCACTTTCGTTAGAAAGTTCTTGTATAGAATTAAAACTAATATTATCTTCTATAATACTATTTAATTTAGCTATATCAAACATATCCTTTGATTCACAATTACAGCAAACATCATTATTTGACATAAAAAAACAACCACAACGTGCACATTTTTTGAATTCCATACAATCGACCTCCAAATTATATAAAAATATTTTATCACAAAATGTAAAAAAAGCAAGTAAAAAAATGTAATTTGTATATAAAATTACATTCACAAAAATGTTATAAAAAACATATTATATAAAAAATACATATGGAGGTAATTAGTATGAATACATTGTTAATATTTTTTGCATTACCAATAGCTGTAATAATAATATCAGCTATATTACAAAAAGTTTTAAAAAGTCCAATAGCTGTTGCAGCGTTAATATTTGCAATATTTTTAGTTGTTACATTTGCAGCATTTGATGAAACATTTTTGATTGCAACACTTGCATATACAATACTTGCGCTAATCACAGCATTAATAGTTAACTTACTTTGCAATGAAGACAATAATAGTAATGATGAAGAAGATGATGACTGTGGGTGTGGATGTTTAAACAATTTGTTAAATACAAATTCGAATAATAATTCAAACACTTGTGGATGTAATAATAGATATAGAAGATATAGATAAATTGTCTATTAAAATATTGAAACATAAGTATAAAATATGATATAAATAATGTAATAAAAAATAAAGAGGTAGTATATATGCAAAAAAAAGCAATTGCAATATTTGGAGGAAGTTTTAATCCACCACTTAATTCACATTTAGAACTTGCAAAGAAAATAGTAAAAAACTTAAACTATATAGAAAAAATAATATATGTTCCAGTAAGTACAAAATACAATAGAAAAAGTAATTTAGTAGAAGATACTCATAGATATAATATGTTAAAAATAATGTGTAAAGATGAAGAAAAACTAGAAGTGTCTGACATAGAATTAACATATAAAAGACAATTATATACAATAGAAACTTTGGATATATTTAAAAACAAATACCCAGATCATGATATTTATTTTATTATGGGAACAGACAATTTAAAAGACTTGCATACATGGAAAGAACCAGAAAGAATATTAAGAAATTATAAAATAATTGTATTAGAAAGAGGAGAAGATAAACTAGAAGAAATAATAGAAAATGATGAACTATTAAAGAAAAATAAAACATCAATAATAATAGCAAAAAAAATAAAGCCTATAAAAATAAGCTCAACAATGATTAGAGAAAAAATTAAAAATGAAGAAGATGTAAAAGACTTCTTCAAAGAAGAAGTCTTAGAATATATTTTTAAAAATGGGTTGTATAAATTTTAAAATTCAATAAATTTATAAACAGCTTCTGCAAAACCACCTTTTTCAACAGGATTTTGAGTTGTATATTTTGCAACGCTTTTTAACTCATCATAACTGTTTGCAACAGCAACACCAATTCCAGAATTTTTAACCATATCTAAATCATTTAAATTATCACCAATGGCTAAAACTTCGCTGTTATCAATTTTTAAATAATTTTTTAAAATATTTAATGCAGTATCTTTATTTATATTTTTAGGTGAAATATCTAAATATTCATATTCTTTATTTATAATACTATCTTTATATTCACCATATTTTCTTATTGTTGTTACAGAAATATCTTCTTTTTCCAAAATTTTATCCTTGATTTTAGATAAATCTTTTTCGGCAGATATAACTAATTTACATACTTGAGGATTGTTATCTATCAAGTATTTATTAATATCAGGCACTATTGTAATTTTTAAAGAACTATCATAAATTTTATTTTGTTGTAATCTATAATTCCTTAAATCCATATATTGCAAGCTTCCTGTTATAATTTCTGTATTTGTATACAAATGAACATGCAATTTACTTTCTTTTGCAATAGAAATGCAAGAATTAATTTGTTCTAAAGTTAGTAATTGCTTATAGATTTCTTCACCAGTTTTTAGGTTTATAATTTCGTTCCCATTGCCAAAAATGCCATAATTTGCATTGAATTTAGTACACATACCTTTTACAATAGGATAAGTTTTACCAGTACAAACTACAAAATCTATATTTTTTTGGTTTAAATCATTTATTGCCTTAAAGTTGTTTTCATAAATTGAGCCAGCTTTATCAATTATTGTTCCATCTAAATCACTAGCAACTAATTTAATCATTTTTTGACTCCTTTATATTAAATAAATGAATTATTTTATTAAAACATAATTCAACCATCAGTTCTATTATACCATAAATTGGTAGAAGAGTAAAGAGCAAAAACAACAATTATGTAAATTATTAACAATATTACTTGATAAAAATATATCTTTATAATATAATACATTCATAAAAAGAGGAGAGTAAAAATGTCGAATTTTGTACACTTACATGTCCATAGTGAGTTTAGTTTATTAGATGGAGCAAATAGAATAAAAGATTTACCAGCAAGAGCAAAAGAATTAGGAATGGATTCTATTGCTCTTACTGACCATGGAGTTATGTTTGGGGCAGTAGATTTCTATAAAGAATGTAAAAAACAAGGAGTAAAGCCTATTATAGGATGCGAAGTATATGTTGCTCCAAGAACAAGATTTGATAAAGAACCAAATATAGATAATCACTATTATCATCTTATTTTACTAGCAAAAAATGAAACTGGTTATAAAAATTTAACAAATTTGGTATCAATGGGATTTACAGAAGGTTTTTACTATAAACCACGTATAGATTATGAAATATTAGAAAAATACCATGAAGGGTTAGTGTGTTTAAGTGCATGTCTTGCAGGAAATGTAAATAGAGAAATACTAAAAGAGAATATAGAAGAAGCAGAAAAAATTGCATTATGGCATAAAAATCTATTTGGAGAAGATTATTATTTAGAAATACAACCAAATGGTTTGCCAGAGCAAGTATTAGCAAATCAAAAATTAATAGAAATGTCTAAAAAATTAAATATTCCATTAGTTGCAACAAATGATGCGCATTATTTAAAAAAAGAAGATGCATATAATCACGAGGTTTTACTTTGTATACAAACAGGTAAAAAAATGACAGATGAAGATAGAATGCGTATGGGAACAGACGAATTCTATGTAAAATCTCCAGAAGAAATGATGGAATATTTTAAAAATGTTCCAGAAGCTATTGAAAACACAGTAAAAATAGCAGAAAAATGTAATTTGGATTTTGAATTTGGTAATACAAAACTTCCAAATTATGAAGTACCAGCTGAATTTGAAACACATGCAGATTACTTTAAAAAACTTGCAAAAGATGGACTTGTAAGAAGATATGGAGAAAATCCTAGCAAGGAAGTACAAGAACGCTTTGAAT
>CAYMXX010000034.1:0-11156 GCA_964394545.1 uncultured Clostridium sp. | reverse complement strand
TGGAGGAGAAAGATGAAAACAGTTATAGTAACAGGTGGTTCAAGGGGAATAGGAAAGTGTATAGCAGAGAATTTAGCAAAAGAAGGATATAATGTAGTTCTAAATTATAATAAATCTGTAAAAGAAGCTAAGCAAACACAACAAGAATTAGAAAAACAGGGAATAAAAATAGAAATATATAAAGCAGATGTTTCTAAAAGAGAAGAAGTAAAAAAATTAATAAAATTTACGTTAAATAAATTTGGTAATATAGATATTTTAATAAATAATGCAGGAATTGCAAAATTACAAATGTTTAACGATATTACAGATGAAGATTGGAATGAGATGTTAGACACAAATTTAAATTCAGTGTTTTATACAATACAAGAAGTATTACCAACAATGATACATAACAAAAATGGATGTATTATAAATATTTCTTCAATATGGGGAATAGTAGGAGCATCATGTGAAGTTGCATATTCTGTATCAAAAGCAGGCATAAATGGAATGACAAAAGCTCTTGCAAAGGAGTTGGGATTATCTAATATAAGAGTAAATGCAATTGCTCCAGGAGTGATTGACACAGACATGAATAGTAATATAGATGAAGCAATAAAAGAAGAAATAAAAAGTGAAACTCCGTTAAATAAAATAGGAAAACCTATAGATATATATAGATGTGTTAAATGGTTAATAGAAGATGAATTTACAACAGGTCAAATAATTTCGCCAAATGGAGGATATGTAATATAATTAAAAAATGTTCTACGTATTGTAGAACATTTTTTAATTTTCATTATTTATTTTTCTTCTATAATTTCCAGATATTAATTTTGGAACATATGTAATTATTTTATATACTGCAAGTCTTATTTTTTTACTCCATAAATAAGTTTTTCTTAATCTATTAGGTCTATCTAATGAAGAATCAATATCTTGAATAGTTAAATCTGTACATTGAGGTTCTAATTCAAAAATATAATTTTCATAATTATTATTGTCCCATTCATTATTTCCGTTTCTAAAACAGAAATTAAAAGAATTACTTTCAATAAGATCTATTTCAGCTTGAAAACCTAGTTCTGTTCTTTCCATTTTAATTTCAGATAGATTGTCCCAATAAGTTCCAAAGCCATAATGAATAAAAACTTCTTCAGAGCCATCTTCAAAGAAAGTACCTGTATAAGAAATTTTTACTTTAGAATTTTGAAATAATTTATCAGTATTAAAAAATATATTTTTTGTTAATTCCATTATATATCTCTCCTAATTTATCTTTTGCTAATGATATTATATTGTTAAAAAATATAATATGCAAGTATTTTTTACATTTTTTTTAAAAAAATGATAATTATTTATTAAGAGCTTTTCCTATAATGAAAAAATTGTCTGAAGCAGTTACTTTTATTTCTTCAAAGTCCTTGTTATCAGCTTTTAAAATGATATTTCCTTTTTTAGAATAGAATCTACGAATTAGTATTTTATTGTTAAGACTAAAAACACCAATATCCTTATTATTCAAGATAGGATTAAATTCAACAAATAAATAACTACCTTTTGAAAAAGATGGCTCCATACAAGAATCAGAAACCTTTAATGCAAATGAAGCACTAGGAACACTAGAAGGACAATCAATAAATCCAGTTATTTTATCTATTGCTGGAACTTTGTTATAAGAAATATGTTTTATAAAATCATAAGTTTCTTGGTCTTCATTTAATTCTTTATCATAAGTATACATTAATTGTTGATAAGGAACATCTAAAGCTTTACAAATATTTTTTAAAGCTTTATGACTAGGGTTTCTTTCTCCTTTTTCTATATGAGTTAAATGACCAATATTAATGCCTGTTGTTTTGGCAAGCTCAGTTTTAGTCATTCCTTTTTCTTTTCTAACTTTTGCTATCATATCTCCAATCATAATAAAATCTCCTTTTTTCTTAAATTATGACAATATTATACAAAATAAAAATAAATTTGTCTACCAGTAAATTTAAAAAATGTAAAAAATTAACAAAAAAAGCTTGACTTGTCAAAAAGATACATGTTAATATATTGTTAATTAGACAAAGAGGTGGTTTTTATGAGTTATAATTATATAAATAAAATAAGAAAAGAGAAAGGAATAACATTATCAGAACTTTCAATGCGATCAGGAGTTTCTGTTGGATATCTATGCCATTTAGAAAAAGGAACAAGAAAAAATCCGTCACTTGAGGTAATGGAAAGAATAGCAGAAGCATTAGGAAAAACAATTACAGAAATATTTTCCAAATAAATGAGTATAATTATAGAAAAGTATAAAAATTATACATGATTATAAAAGACTTAAACTTAGGTAAGTTTTAATCTATCTTTTTTTCAAGGATAGATTTATAATATTAATAAAAAACTGAAAACTTAATGTAAAAGAATCTTGTAAAAAACTACCTTTTATGATAATATAATTTAAAATTATACTTTTTTCTATAAGGAGAGTTTAAATGGAATCTAAAGAAGAAAATAAAGTAAAAAAAGAGATTAAAACAAAAGAAAAAAATGAAACAGTAGAAAATGAAACAGTAGAAGAATTAGAAAGCAATAAAGAAGTAAATATAGAAAAAGAAGAAAATAAAGAAGAAATAAAAGAAGAGGTTAAAGAACAATATAAAATAAAAAACAATAATAAAAAAATGCTAGTTATATTAATTTGTGCAATAATTGTAGTTTTAGTAACATTTGCTAGTACAGGATTTGCATTATTTAATATTAACAATACAAAAATAATTTCTAATATATCTATAGAGGGAATAGACGTAAGTAAATTAAGCAAAGAAGAAGCAGAACAAAAAATTTTAGAAACTTTAGAAGAAGATTTAGAAAAAAATATAATTGTAAAAACAGAAGATTTTCAATATGAAATTCAATTATCACAAATAGAAGCACAATATAATACAAGCAAAGCAATAGAAGAGGCATATAACATAGGAAGAAATGAAAACATATTTAAAAACAATTTTGAAATAATAAAGTGTAAAATAAAAAATAGAAATATAGAAATAGAAATAAGTTATAACGAAGAATTATTAAATAATATAATAAACGATATAGCAGTAAAAATTCCGGGAGCAGTAGAAGAAGCAAGCTATTGTATAGAAGATCAAAAACTAATAATAACAAAAGGAAAAGCTGGAAAATCTATAAACAAAGAAAAATTTAAGAAAGAAGTAATAGAAAAGCTAAAATTAAATAAACAAGGAGAAGATATAAACCTAGAAATAGTTGATTCAAATCCACAAGAAATAGATATAGACAAAATATATAGTGAAGTACATAAAGAAGCACAAGACGCTTATTATACAAAAGAACCATTTCAAGTTTATCCACATGTAGAAGGCATAGATTTTGACTTAGAATCAGCAAGAGAAATGTTAAAAGAAGACAAAGAAGAATATGTAATAGATTTAAAAATAACGATACCAAATGTAACTACAAATAAAATAGGAAGTGAAGCGTTTCCAGATTTAATTTCTACATTTAGCACAAAATATGATGCAAGCAATACACCAAGAACAACAAATTTGAAATTAGCTATGGGGAAATTAAATGGAGTGGTTGTGGCACCAGGAGAAACATTTTCATATAACAAAACATTAGGAAAAAGAACTGCGGCGGCAGGCTATAAAGAGGCAGGAGGATTTGCAGGGGGAAAAGTAGTTCAAACTCTTGCTGGAGGAATATGTCAAATATCTTCAACACTATATGATGCAGTTGTTTATGCAAATTTAGAAATAGTAGAAAGACATAATCATATGTTTTTAGCTGGTTATGTTGGAGCAGGAAAAGATGCAACAGTTGTTTATGGTGCATATGATTTAAAGTTTAAAAACACAAGAAAATATCCAATTATGATAAAAACTTCAATAGGAAGTGGCGTGGCTAAAATAGATATATTTGGAATTAAAGAAGAGGTAGAATATGAAGTTGAAATATCAAGTAAAATATTAAGTTATACATCTTTTAAAGTAGTACGAGAAAACGACAATTCACTTGCACCAGGGCAAGAAAGAGTTGCTCAAAACGGTATGAATGGATGTAAAAGTATAACATATAAAATATTAAAATTAAATGGAAAAGAAGTTTCTAGAACAGTACTTTCTTCTGACACATATGATGCAATGAATAAAATAATAAAAGTAGGACCAAGTAATACTACACAGGTATCAACACCAGAACCAGAACCAACGCCTACACCAGAGCCAGAACCAGTTCCTACACCAGAACCAACTCCAACACCTACACCGGAACCAGAACCAACTCCTGCTCCAGAGCCTACACCAGAAACATCAAATACAGTAACAAATACCACAACAGAAGAAGGATTATAATATAAAACATTTATGAAAAAAGTATATATTTCAAAGTAAGTTTGACCAGTTGAATTTAATTTGTTCTCCAACTTAGAGTGTGTATCTTTAACTTGATTGTTTAGTAGCTTAAACGCCTTGAAAAACGGAACTCTTAAATATATACTTTTTTAAAATTATATATAGAAATGCAGAAACTTAAAGCATATATAATTGACAAAGACTAAATTTAGTATTATAATAAAAAACGTTGAAAATATGCACCATTAGCTCAGTTGGTAGAGCAATTGACTCTTAATCAAGAGGTCCTCGGTTCGAGCCCGAGATGGTGCACCATTACAGCATTTTTAGCACTTGTATAAGTGTTTTTTTATTGTTTTACAATTCGAAATTTATCACCAAAATTTAAAGAAGTAAACCGACTGGTAGTTTACTCCGAACTATTAAAAAATAATTAACTTCCTACTAAGATTTCTGTGATTTATTATTCATATTTTTCAATTGAGTCGAATATAATAAAATGTAATTTAAATATTCGGCGTTGTAGCCAAGAGGTAAGGCACGAGTCTGCAAAACTCTGATTCGACGGTTCGAATCCGTCCAACGCCTCCAATAAAACTTTAAAAAATCATTGACACAACTGTTTGAGAATTTTTTCCATGATAAAAATCAATAAAAATAACACCTACCCTTTAAGGTAAGTGTTAATATATATTTATTTTATAAATAAAGTTTTAACAAATTCTAAAACTTCCTGAGCTTCAATATCTTCTAATCCACTATTTATAAAAGCTATATTAGGATTTACTTGGTAAAAAGATATATCACTCCAAACTTCGCTATTATCATAATATCCTATATTTGCTTCAATACCATTATTTAAAATTATCTTTTTATTAGTTCTTGCTGTCCCACAAACTCCAAATTGGTTATGATAATAGTATAAAATAGCATTTTTACTACTGTCACTTTTATATAATTTTAATGCAAATTTATAGAAATCATTTTCTTCATTACGAGGAAGTTCCTCATAGTGCCAGTCACTTGGGATATTTAACTCTATTGTAATATTATCAATTATTTTAGAATAATTATATTCTTCAACCTTAGCAGGAGGTGTATAATTATATCCCCAAGTACTAAATACAACTGGTCGATCGTCTTTCATTCTTTTTCTGTCTATTAAGTACATGGTTCCAATAATTAATAAAATTAAAACTATAATTAATAAAAATATTAAGATTTTTCTTTTCATATAAACACCTCGTACGTAATTATATCACAAAAATTTTACATATTGACATTTTACTTAAAAATAGAGTATAATAATTATAGGAAATGACAAATCCACAAACGTGGTTTTGCCAAGTATATTGAGAAACTCGCATCTACCTTGCAAAGTACAGATGCGAGCTTTTATTATTTATGTAGTTGCTTATCAACCCAGTTCTTATACAGAACTGCTGTCAAGGCAACGTTTAATGTTAAAGATAACATTAAGGATATTATTAAAAATAGTATCACTTTAACCATAAACATCACCACCCTTCCTACGATAATTCGTAAAAATTGGTGGCAAAACCACATCTGCTAATTATCATTTCCTATGGAATTATTTTACAACATCTTTGCCAATATGTCTATAATATTTTTAGTTTTTGTATATTAATTTTAAAGATTATGATTATAAAATAACACCTGCTATTAAATAGCAAGTGTCATAATATAAATATATATTTTTTATTCCATTATAAATTCAATTATACTAACATCATCTTGCACTAAAGTTATAGTATTACTTTCATTATATTTAGTTATATTAAATATCAAAACTTGTTTTACTATTTCTCTAAATTCAGGTTCCTTATGTATTCTTAGTGTGTTTGATAATGTATAGCTATTACCTTCTGCGTCTTTAACAACTATATTAGCATCTCTTGAAATATAATCACTTTTTTTCATTGTTATAGCAAAACCACTATTAGTTAATATTGCACTTTCTATGTTTTTATTGTCAGTTATATATTCTATAGACTTACGATTTGCTAATTGACTAGATACATCAAATTCTAAATTATAATCATCTTTATATGTAATTGTTATTGGATTTCCTTTATTTACATTATACAAAATTACATTGTCAAAACTTACATATATCTTATTACTTTTTGGAAAATTATTTGAAGATAAATGTACTACTTGTCTTAAGGTATGGTCTTGTTTTTCTATTGTAGTCCAAATTTCACTTGATAACGCTATATTCTTAGTCCAAATATTTTGGTCTTCTGAAGAGATATATATTTGATTGTTATTTTCATCTGTAATTTTCAAGTTACTTACTGCTATTCCTTCATAATTATCTACTTCATCTGTAGTTACAAAATTAAATACTAAATCAAAATTTATATCATCCATCATTAAATAATCAACTTTAAATTTTACCTGTTCTTTTTCTATATAATCCATTTCTATATTTTGAACATAATTATTTTCTAATGCTGTTTGTATTCCTGTGTCATTAATTCCTTTAATTTTAAAATAATTGGTTAATTGATATCCTGCATACGTAACTCCACAAGTAATTCCTAATACTAAAAATAAACTTGCCACAGTTTTTAAAATTTTATTATTGTGCATACTAAATCTCTCCTTTTCTTCAAAGTTAGATATAGCTACTTTAGTTCTTACTTTTTCTAATATTCTGTTATTTAGATTATTATCCATATCTATATCCACCTCTTTCTAAATTTGCTTTAAGTTTTTTTCTTATTCTAAATAATCTAGACTTTATTTTAAATTCAGAACAATTTAAGTCTTTTGATATCTCTTTAATACTTTTTGAGAAATAATAATATAATACAAACATATTTTTATCTTCTTTACTCATATTGTTTAATGATTCTTCGATAATACGATTTTTTTCTATTTGCTCATAATTATAAATAATATCGTAAGTATCAATTAGAATATTCTCATACTCCTCAATATTATTGTTTATATGTATTTTTCGATATTTGGATTTAATCAAGTTTTTTGCAATCCCTGCTAAATATAAATTTAATTTTTTATTAGTATCAAATTTTTCTTTATTTTTCCAAAAAATAAAAAATGTATCTGAAAGTATTTCCTCTATATCTTCAGCAGATAAATTTCCATGTGACATATTAGTTATAGTAGCATAAAGATAATTTGTATATTGATTTATTATTTCATCTAACTTCATTTAGATCTAAATCTCCTTTATTAATTTAAGATATCTTACATTTATATATTGTCAAAAAAATCGATTTGGTTTCAAAAAAATAAAAAATACTTATAAAACTATTTAAAAATTTAAGTTTTGGTATTTTCTATTAATACTATAAAATTATTTATGAAAAAAAGTATATATTTCAAAGTGAGTTCGACCTGTTGCATTTAAATTTTTCTCTAAATTAAAGTGTGTATCTTTCAGTTGATTATGTAGTATCTGAAACGCCTTGAAGAACGGAACTTTTAAATATATACTTTTTTTCAAATTATATTTTATACATATTTTACAACATCTTTACAAATATGTCCATAATGTTTTTGGATTTAATTATACAAATTCATAATCTAATAACTTTATAGCATTTGAAATATAATTTTTATCTTCTTCAATAGGTTTGCTTAAATCTGTAGATAAATATTTTTTATTATCATCTGGAAATACAGTTACTATATTACCTTCTACTTCTTCTTTAGCCAATACACTTGCAATCATATTGGCTCCAGAAGATATTCCAACTCCAATTCCAAGATTTAAAGCAATTTTTTTAGACATATTTATTGCATCATCATCATTTATAAGAAATACTTTATCAATTTTATCCATTTCAACTATTTTTGGAATAAAATCATCACCAATTCCCTCAATTTTATGATTTCCATATATTTTATTTTGGGAAATTAGAGGCATTTTATCTGGCTCTAGAGCATATATTTTAATATTACTATCATACTCTTTTAATCTTTTAGCTACACCCATTAAAGTTCCACCAGTTCCTATACCAGATACAAAGCCACTTATATTTTCAGGCATTTGCTCAATTATTTCTTTCCCTGTTGTTTTATAATGAGCTAATACATTATTAATATTTTCAAATTGATTACTTAAAAATGCATTGTGTTTTATAGCATATAATTTTGATTCGTTTAAGGCACGCTTAAAACCACCTTCCTCTTTACTAATTAAAGTAACTTTTGCATTGTACATTTTCATTAAATTTAATCTCTCTTTGCTTACCCAGTCAGGCATAAAGATATGTACAGGATTTCCAAAAAAAGCTCCAAGAGCCGAAAGAGCTATACCTGTATTTCCACTAGTTGCCTCAACAATTTCCATTCCTTTTTTTAAATTGCCTTCCCTATATGCTTCAGTTATTATATAATAACTTACTCTATCTTTAATACTACCAGTTAAATTATACGATTCTAATTTTGAATATATATAATTTTCCCTACCGTTATATAAATATTTTATTTTAATTAAAGGTGTGTTTCCAATTTTTATATTCATACATTTTCCTCCTTACATCAATTTATTCCATAAGATTAATTATGTTACAAAATTAAGGATTTTATATAAAAATAAACTCAAAATACTAAACAACATTATTTAATATTTTGAGTTTATTTTTAATAAGGTAGGGGTAATTTTATTATACAAGTTCTTTTTCTATTTTATCTAAATAATTTTCCCAAGCGTCTAAATCTATTTTATTTTCTGAAAAATCAAAAAGAATTTTTCTTTCTTCTTTATATTTTTCTTTTTGTTTTTTTGTTTTCTCTAAAAAAGCTATAGTTCTTTCCTCTAGCAATTCTATTCTTTTATCCATAGTAATCACCTTCTTACTATTATTATAACACACACTTATAGGAAAATATGTCGAAATTTGTAAAAAACAAATAAAAAATAAAAAAAGTACACAAAAGTATAGAAGGTGTGGTATAATAATAAATAGTTGTGCAAATTAGCCAATAAAGTAAAGAGGGGTGATTTTATGTTAAACATTTACAATACAGACTTTGAAACAAACAAATTTGAGAAAATAAAAGAGTTTAGACCAGGATCCTGGATTAGTTTAGTTAATCCAACAGATGAAGAAATAAAATTAGTTTGCTCAAATTTAAACATAGAAGATGAATTCATAAAATATCCTCTAGATTATGAAGAGCAGGCCAGAATAGACGTAGAAGACGACATGACACTTTTCGTAATAGACGTTCCAGTAATAGAAGAAGATAAAGAAGGAAAAACATATTCAACAATGCCACTAGGTTTAATAGTTGTAAGAGATGAGTATTTTATAACAGTATCATTAAAGAAAAACAGAATTATAGATTCTTTTGAAAAAGGTAGAGTAAAAGGAATGTATACATACAAAAAGACGAGATTTGTTTTGCAAATATTATACTTAAATGCATCATTTTTCTTAACAGACTTAAAAAGAATAAATAAAAACGCAGAAAATACAGTAGGAATATTAAAAAAGACAATGAAAAACGAAGACTTAATACAATTACTAAATTTAGAAAACAGCTTGGTATATATAACAACGTCATTAAAATCTAACGAATTAGTTATGGAAAAAACAGCAAGAGGAAAAATATTAAAATCATATGAAGAAGATGACGAAATATTAGAGGATGCAATAATAGAAAATAGACAGGCAATGGAAATGGGAAAAATATATAGTGATATTTTAAACACAACAATGGATGCTTCAGCATCTATAATATCTAACAATTTAAATGTAGTTATGAAATTCTTAACAGCAATAACAATTGTACTTTCAATACCTACATTAATTGCAAGTATATATGGAATGAATGTGCCATTACCTTTTGCAACAAATCCACATGGATTTGCAATAGTAATAGGAATATCAATATTAATATCTGCCGGAACTTTTATTTGGCTAAAAAGAAGAGATATGTTATAGGAGGAAAAAATGTTAAATACAGTAGGAGTAACCGTAAGGTTTGGAAAAAGAGTACTTTTCGAAGATGTAAATATAAAATTTACAAAAGGAAATTGTTATGGATTAATTGGAGCAAATGGAGCAGGGAAATCAACATTTTTAAAAGTTTTATCAGGAGAACTAGAGCCAAGTAAAGGTGAAGTTTCTATGGATAAAGGCGAAAGATTATCAACATTAAAACAAGATCACTTTGCATATGAAGATTATACCCTTATAGATACAGTTATAATGGGAAATAATGAACTTTATAAAATAATGAAAGAAAAAGAAGAAATTTATGCAAAACCAGATTTTTCGGAAGAAGATGGATTAAAAGCAGCAAAATTGGAAGAAAGATTTGGAGAGTTAGATGGTTGGAATGCAGAATCAGATGCAGCTACATTACTTAATAATTTAGGAATACCAACAAGTGAACATTATAAATTTATGAAGGAAATAGAAGCAAAAGATAAAGTAAAAGTATTACTTGCACAAAGCTTGTTTGGAAATCCAGATGTCTTATTGTTGGACGAGCCAACAAACGATTTAGATTTAAAAAGTATAAATTGGTTACAAGATTTTTTAATAGACTTTGAAAATACAGTTATAGTTGTATCACACGACAGATATTTCTTAAACAAAGTATGTACACATATAGCGGATGTAGATTTTGGAAAAATTAAAGTATACCCAGGAAATTACGATTTTTGGTATGAATCTAGTCAACTTGCATTAAAACAAGCAAGAGAACAAAACAAGAAAAAAGAAGAAAAAATAAAAGAATTGCAAGATTTCATAGCAAGATTTAGTGCAAATGCTTCAAAATCTAAACAAGCAACAT
>CAYMXX010000033.1:0-11251 GCA_964394545.1 uncultured Clostridium sp. | reverse complement strand
TAGAAATAACAGGATTAACCGAAGAAGAAATAGAAAAAATTAAAAACAAATAAATATAAATTCCTACTGAAAGCAGTATAGTATGTAAAAATACTATGCTGTTTTTTTATTTAATCTTTTTTTCTTAAGCAAAATATGATAAAATAGCTTTGTTAAATAAAAAAATAAAAAATAAGCGAGGTAAAAATGGAAAAATTCAAATCAGGATTTGTTTCAATAATAGGAAGAACAAATGTAGGAAAATCAACATTAATAAATAGTTTAATAGGAGAAAAAATAGCAATAACAGCAAATAAATCACAAACAACTAGAACAGTAATAAAAGCTATAATAAACAATAAAGATTCGCAAATAATATTTACAGATACACCAGGAATACATAAACCAAAAACAAAACTAGGAACAACAATGAATGAAAATGCATGGTCAACAATTCCAGAAGTAGATATAATTTTATTTATAGTAGAAGCAACATCAAATGATATAGGAAAAGGCGATCAAATGATATTAGAAAAACTAAAAGAATCAAACAAAAAAGCGATACTTGTAATAAATAAAATAGACTTAATAGAAAAAGAAAAACTTTTAAAACTAATAGACCTATACAACAAAGAATATAATTTTGTTGCAACAATTCCGATTTCTGCAACACAAAACGAAAACACGAATAAAATAATAACAGAAATAGAAAAAAATCTTCCAGAAGGACCAGCATATTACGATATAGAAGAATATACAGATCAAACAGAAAGACAATTGGTAGAAGAATTAATAAGAGAAAAAGCATTAAGATTACTTGACCAAGAAGTGCCACATGGAATTTTTGTAGAAGTAGAAAAAATGAAACTAAGAAAAACAAGCAAAAATCAAGATATATACGATATAGAAGCAACAATATATGTTTTAAAAAAATCACATAAAGGAATAGTAATAGGAAAAGATGGAGCTATGTTAAAAAGAATAGGGACATATGCAAGACAAGATATGGAAAAAATGTTAGATACAAAAGTAAATTTAAAACTATGGGTAAAAGTAAAAGAAGGTTGGCAAGACAATGACAGTATAGTAAAAAAATTTAAAAATGAATAAATTTATATAAAAAAACAAAAGATAAAATTAAAGGTAAAATACATATCCAAAAAGAAAAGGAAGTGTTTAATATGCTAAAACAAATTGCATGGAATACCTTTAAAAATACAGGAAATATAAATACATTTTTAGAATTAAAACAAATAAATAATATAGAAGAAAAAATGAGGACAGAAAATTATGAAACTATTGAAAGTAAAAGGAGTAGTAATTGCAGAAAAAACAGTATCAGATTTTGATAAAATAGTTACAATACTAACACCAAATATACGGTAAAATAGAAGTTGCAGCAAAAGGCTCACGAAGACCAAGGAGCCTTCTCCTTGGTGCAACTCAATTTTTGTGCTTTGGAGAATATCTTTTATATAAAAACAGCAAGACATATAGTATAAATTCATGCGAAACAATAGAAATGTTTTATAACATTAGAACAGATTTAGACAAGCTACAATGTGCTTCAAACATAACAAAAATAGTAAACGAAGTAACAACAGAAAATCAAAATACATATAGAGTTTTACAACTATACTTAAATACACTTTACACAATATCTGAAACGGATAAAAATTTGAGTCTTGTAAAATCAACATTTATATTACGACTACTTTCAATAATAGGATATAAGCCAATAATTGAGCAATGTCAAAACTGCAAAACAAGGGATGAGCTAAACTATTTTAGCTTTAAAGATAATGGATTAAAATGCAAAACTTGTGGTAAACAAGACAAAGGAGCAATAGAAATAACAGAAACAACAAAAGACGCAATAAGGTATATAATACTTGCAGATCCTAAAAAAATATTTTCATTTAACGTACCAGGGCAAACTATAAAAGAGCTAGAAATAATATCAAAAATATACTTACAAGAAAAATTAGAAAAAGAATTTAAAATATGAACAAAATATAAAATTTATAAAAAATCTTGCTAAATAAAATATATTAATATATAATACAAATACAAACAATTGAAGGGAGAGATTATTATGAATATAACAATAACAGGAAAAGATGTAAAGGCAACAGATGCAATAAAAGATTATGTAGAAAAAAAGATGGAAAGAGTAGAAAAATATTTTGATGGAGATATAGATGTTTCTGTTACAATAAAAGCAGAAGGAGCAGAACAAATAGCAGAAATGGCTGTTAAAGTAAAACAAGATTCATATAGAGCTGTAACAGCACACAAAGATATGTATGCATCAATAGACAAAAACATAGACATATTAGAAGGACAAATTAGAAAATGGAAAACAAGAAAAGAAAAAGCGAATAAAGAAGACTCAATAAAAGCACTAAACAATGTACCAGCAGAAACTCCAATAGAAAACGAAATAATAAAAACAATTTATTATGATTTAAAACCAATGACAGCAGAAGATGCAAAACTAAAATTACAAGAAAAACCACAAGACAGATTTATAACATTTATAAACCAAGATACAAACAAAGTAAATGTATTATTCAAAATGAAAGACAACAAAAACTTTGGATTAGTAGAACCAGAAGCATAACAAAAAAATAAAGAAGGCAGGAACTTTAAGTTCCTGCCTTTATGTATATATAAACACACAAAAGTAAAAACTAAAAATAAAGTATGTGCCGATAGAAATCCGATGAATCACATATAAAAAATAGCAACTGAAAGATTTTGCAAAAAAAGAAAAAACTTTCAGTACAAGTGAAATATTTTGTTGACAAAAGCGAAATGTTTCAGTATAATATTATTGAGGTGGAAATAGTATGATTTTTAGAGAACATTATATTAGCCAAATTCGTGAATTTTATGATTCGGATTTAATAAAAATAATAACAGGAATTAGACGTTCTGGAAAATCAGTTATTCTAGAACAAGTAAAAGATGAAATAAAAAATAAAACAGATAATATAATTAGTTTGAATTTTGAAGATAAAAGAATTTTAAATACTATAAAAGATGGAGATTCTTTAATAGCTTATGTTGAGAAAAATAGAAAAAAAGGAAAATGTTATGTTTTCCTTGATGAAGTTCAAATGTTGGATGATTGGCAAAATGCTTGTAAGACTTTAAGACTTTATGATATGTCAGTGTTTATTACAGGATCAAATTCAAAATTGCTATCTAAAGAATTTACAAAAGAATTAAGTGGTAGATATGTGGCTTTTAGAATTAGACCTTTTATCTATAAAGAAATTCTTGAATATACCAAAGAACTAAAAAAAGAATGTTCTATAACAGATTACCTTATTTGGGGAGGGTTTCCTAAAAGATTTGAATTTAATACAAGTGAAGCTACAATACGTTATTTAAATGATTTAGATGATACAATAGTAATCAATGATTTAATAAATAGATATCATATAAAAAAAGAAAAATTATTTAAAGATTTAGTCAATTTTATTTTAAAATCTAATGGTAGAATAATATCAGCTAAATCTATTCATAAATATATTAAAAATAATCATGAAACTTGTTCTATTAATACGATTATAAAATATTTAAATTATTTAGAAGAAGCGTATATAATTGAAACTATTAAGCAGTATTCAACAAAAGCTAAAAAAGAATTAGCGTATTATTTTAAAATATATAATACAGATGTAGCTTTAAACTCAATTAGATGTATAGATAATCGTTATGATTTAACGCATAATTTAGAAAACATTATATATAATGAATTAGTTTATATGGACTATAATGTGACAGTATATAACAATAATGGAAGAGAAATCGATTTTTTAGCTCAAAAAGATAATAAAAAATATTATATCCAAGTCGCTTATAGTGTAGCTGAAGATAAAACGTATGAAAGAGAATTTTCAGCATTTTCAAATATAGATAATTTATCTCAAAAGATTATTATAACAAATGATGATATAGATTATTCTACAAGTGCAGTACAACATATTAAGCTAAAAGATTTTCTATTAATGGAAAGTTTATAAAATTAATTAAAACAAAGAAGGCAGGAACTTAAAGTTCCTGCCTTTATGTATAAATACACAAAAGTAAAAACTAAAAATTCCTGCTAAAACTAAAATAGAATTAATAACTATTTCATGTTGTTTTCAGCTTGTTGGATTAATTTTTTAACCATGTTACCACCTATTCTACCAGCATCTCTTGAAGAAATATCACCATTATATCCGTTTTTTAGGTTAACACCAACTTCGCTAGCTACTTCATATTTGAATTTTTCTAATGAAGCTTTTGCTTCTGGAACTAATGTCTTATTTGAATTTGTTGCCATATCTTTTTCACCTCCCAGGATTTGAATTAAACTATTTAAAAAAGCAATATTTGCTTTACAATATTTAGAATGCACATAAAAAAAATTTTTAAACTAGAAATTTTTGTAAAATTTAAAAAACAAATTGTTCCTACAAATTACAATTTGTTATAAAAAAATGTTGAAAATAAATTTGCTAATGATATAATAAAAAAAGAAAAATGGAGGGGTAATTTTAATGTATAAATTAATAGCAACAGATATAGACGGAACTTTACTAGATTCTTACGGAAATGTATCCAAAGAAAATATAGAAGCAATAAAAAAAGCAAAAAAACAAAATATAGAAGTAGTTTTAACATCTGGAAGAATGCCAAAAGCAATGATGGCCATAGCAAATCAAGTAAATGCAGAGAATTATTTAATTTGTGGAAATGGAGCAATGATATATGATGTAAAAGAAGAAAAAGTAATATACAATAACTATCTTTCAAAAAAGAAATTGCTTGAAATTATTAAAATTTGTGACGAAAATAGCATTTATTATAATGTTTATACAAATGATGTTATTATTACAAAAACTTTAAATTATAATTTGCTATACTATCATAATGAAAACTTAAAAAATCCAGAAGAAAAAAGAATAAAAATGTATATAACAGAAGATATTTATAATTATGTACAAAATTATGAAGGAGATGATTTCCTAAAAATAACAATATGCGATAGTGATGAGCAAATTTTTAAAAGCATAATTAATAAATTAAAACAAATAAAACAAGTTGATGTTTTAGAAGTTTCTCATATGTCTAAAAAAATTATAAAACACGGTACTGAAGAAATAGAAATAGCATATTTCTATACAGAAATAACAAACGAAAATGCAAATAAATGGACTGCAATAGAAAAACTAATAGAACATTTGAATATAAAAAAAGAAGAAGTAATGGCAATAGGAGACAATATAAATGATGAACCAATGATAAAAAATGCAGGACTTGGAATAGCAATGGGAAATTCATCACCATACATAAAAAGCATAGCAAATAAAGTAGTGGCAGACAACAATTATAGTGGGGTAGCCGAAGCAATAGAAGAAATATTACAATAATATTACAAAAAAAATATATTTAAATGACAACACCTAGATTTGTTGTTTTTAGGACGAAAATGTTATAAAATATAATAAAATACGAGTTATTAGGAGGAATTAACTATGGCAGTAAATCCAATGCAAAAAAAAGCAAGAAATTCATTCTTATTAGGAATGGTACTAACACTTATAATATGTGCAATAATAGGAGTTATTCTTTATATTGCAATAATAGGACCGGAGAACAAACAAAAAAGTGAAAGAGGAGAAGCAACAAAAGCATATGCATTAAATGTAGATGTAAAATCAGGACAAGAAATTACAGCAGAAATGCTTAGCCCGATAGATACATATGCAAATTTAATACCTCAAAATTATATAGATGCAGTAAAATTATCAAGTATAGAAGGAGATAAAAAAGTAATAGCAAAAATAGACTTATATAAAAACACAATATTAACTTCAAGCACAGTAACAGCAGAAGATAATACTGTAACAAGTGATGTAAGAACAATGGAATATAATATGCTAACACTACCAATAGATGTTGCAACAGGAGACTATGTTGATATAAGATTAACATTTCCAAATGGACAAGACTTTATAGTAGTGGCAAAGAAAGAAATAAAAAATATTCAAGGAAATACTGTTACATTTGAAATGTCAGAAGGCGAAATATTAATGCTAAACAGTGCAATTGTTGAATCATACATTATGAAAGCTTCTAATATATATATTGCAAAATATGTAGAACCAGGAATGCAAGAAAAAGCACAAAACACATACACACCAACAACAGAAGTAGTTAAATTAATTGAAACAGATGGCAATATAATATCAGAAGCTAAAACAGAATTAGGAGCAAGATTTAATGTAGATTTAAGGAACCAAATGAATGTAAGTCAATCTGAATATTCGCAAAATGCAATAACAAATATAGAAGAAGGAATACAACAACAAATAGAAGATGCTAAAAAAGCAAGAGAAGAATATTTAACAGGATTAACTCAATAAAAAGACAAAAAATAGGAGGCTTGCAATTGAAAAAAATAGGATTTATAGGGGCATTTGATAAAACTGATTTAATGATATATGTTGCAAGAATACTAGTAGAATTACAAAAGAAAATATTAATAGTAGATTCTACAATTATGGGAAAAGCTAGGTACAGCGTACCTAGCATTTCGCCTAGCAAGTACTATGTAACAGAATTCGAAGGAATAGATGTAGCTATTGGATTTAATGATATAAAAAGCATAGAAGATTACTTGGGAGTTTCAAACTTACAATATGATTTAGTATTAATAGATATAGATTCACATGAAAATTTCGAAAAATTTAACATGCAAACGGCAGATAAAAATTATTTTGTAACAGGATTTGATAACTACTCACTAAAAAAAGGATTAGAAGTAATTGGAAAAATGGATACAAAAGTTCCTATGACAAAAATATTATTTTCAAGAGATATGTTACAAGAAGAGGAGGATTACCTAAATTTCCTTGCGTTCTACTATTCTGTGCAGTGGGTTGGAGACAAAATGTATTTCCCATATGACAATGGAGATAGTACAGTAATAATAGAAAATCAAAGAGCAGCAAAAATTAGTTTTAAAAATCTAAGTTCAGAGTATAAAGATGGACTAACAGAATTGGCTAATCAAATTATACCAGAAATAAGAAATGGAGAAATAAAAAGAGTTGTAAAAAATATTTAAAGGAGCAAAAGAAAAATGGCAATTATATCGTTTTGGAGTGAAGGTGACAGAGAAACAGGAAAAACAGCATCACTTGCAGCAATTTCAACGCAAATATCAATAAGTAATACATATAAAACTTTAATATTTAATGCAGAATATAATGACAGCAGTTTAGAAAATTGTTTTTGGGCACCTAAAAAGCCAAAAAAAGAAATGTTTATGATTGGTAATAGAGCAGATCTCGCAACAGGAACTACTGGAGTTGCAAAAGCAATATTAAGTAACAAAACTTCGCCAGAAATAATAAAGAATTACACAAAAACGATATATAAAAATAGATTAGAAATATTAACAGAAGACAACATAACACGCGAAGATTATCAAAATCAAAGAAGAACATATAAAGAAATAGCTAAAATAGCAAACAAATATTATAATTTAGTTTTTGTAGATATAAGTGGGAGTGTAGAAGACAGTGTTACCGCAAGTATCTTAGAAGAGTCAGACCTAATAGTAGTAAACTTACCACAAAATCTAAAAAAGATTAATGACTATATAGAACTAAAACAAACAAACCGAATTTTTAATAAAGATAAAACTATAGTATTAATAGGAAAATGTGATAAAAATTCAAAATACAATGCAAAAAACATATCAAGATATGCAAACATAAAAGATTTATATCCAATTCCATATAATACACAATTTTTAGAAGCAACAAACGAAGGAAAAATAACAGAATTCTTTACAAAATTTAGAGGAAGAATTCATCCAGATGAAAATACATATTTTCTAGAAGAAGTAAAAAATACTTCGGAAAGAATTCTAGAAAAATTAAAAGAATTACAAATGAGAACCTAAAAAACAAAAGAAAGGGGCATAAAAATGGTATTAAACATTATATTAATCTTTGTTGTATTAATATTAGCCTTTGTAAGTGTTAAATTTTTTATAAAGAAAAACAAAGAAGCAGAAATAGAGGAAGACATTCCATTGGAAGATAAAACATTTACATTAGAAGCAACAATGGAATTTGTAAAAAGAAGGCTAGACGAAATTACAAAAGTAAACCTTTACGACATTGGTTTATCAGAAGAAGAATTAAAAAGAAGAAAAGCCAAAAAGTATGAATTAAGAAAAGCATTAAAAGGTTGTACATATGGTGATGTAAACGACAAAAAGTATGTTAAAGAATTAATATATGATTTGTTATACAAAGAATATGGAATAAATGAAACAAACATATCAAAAGCAATACCATTTGATATACCATCACTTTTAACCTCACAAGATAAATTTGATATATTAATATATATGTATAAAAAAGACTTTGGATATGAAGCATTAACACAACTAATAAAAAAATACAATTTAGCAACATTAAAATATGTAGCAGGAGAAGCAAAACCTTGCTATGTAATAACAAATGAAGAAATAAATGATATATACGAAAAAGAGCAACTTACATTATCATTTGCAGATAAATTAAATGTATTAACACAAAGAATTTATCAACATTACAAAGGATATAGTAGTATAGATGAAATAAGAGACATGAACATAGATGGAGTATCTGGTGGTGTATCAGGTTTACCAGAAAGCTTTTTAAGCCAAGTTGCACAAACAGATGGAGATTACCTAGAACAAATGACAGAACACAAAGTACCAAGAGCATGTGACAGTATATGGATTTTCTTCCAAGGTAAATCAATAAGACTAGCATTCCTTTCTTTTGGAAAAGAAAGTGAACTAAAAAGAGTATGTCAAAACATATATAAATATAATAACCCAGGACAATTATCAGACACAAACGGATTTAAAATAAACGAAATGAAAGATGGTTCACGTGTTGTTGTTGTAAGACCAAGCTTTTCAGAAACATGGGCTTTCTTCGTAAGAAAATTCGACGTAAAAAGAGCAACATTAGAACAATTAATAACAGCACCAGGAAAAGAAGATGCAATAGACCTATTAAAATACCTAGTAAAAGGAGCAAGAATTACAGCACTTACAGGTGAACAAGGATGTCGGAAAAACAACAATGCTTATGGGTATGATAGAAAACATATACGAAACAATGAACATAAGGGTTCAAGAAACAGCATTCGAATTGCACTTAAGAAAAATATACCCAACAAGAAATATATTATCATTTAGAGAAACAGACACAATCTCTGGACAAGCAGGTTTGGACGTACAGAAGAAAACTGACGGTAGTGTTAATATAATTGGTGAGGTTGCAACAGACCCCGTAGCATCTTGGATGATACAAGCAGCCCAAGTAGCATCAAAATTTACATTATTTACACACCATGCTAAAACATTTCCAAACTTAGTAACAGCATTACGTAACTCAATGCTTAGAACAGGTGTATTCACAGACGAAAGAACAGCAGAAGAACAAGTTGTACAAGTATTAAACTTTGATGTGCACTTAGTAAAAGACTTTAGAGGAAGACGTTATATAGAAAGAGTAACAGAATGTATTCCAATTGAAGATAAAAATGAATACACATATGAACATCAAAACGAAAAAACAATAGAAGGCAAACTAAGCAAATTTATGGATAATGCAACAAGATACTTTACAAAAGTAACAAACAAAGAACTATATAAATATGTAAATATTATGGAATATAGAAATGACGAATATGTTATAACAAACAAAATATCAGACTACAACATAAAAGAAATGAGAAACAACATGGACGAAAGCGACGTAGCAGAATTTGATAAATTTATAGAAAGAAATTGGGGAAAACAAAAGGTAATGGTAAATGCTGAAGGAGACCTAACTCAAGAAAAACCAGCAAGAAGAGGAAGACCCAAAAAAGCATAAATAAAAACAAAAAAATGAGGTGAGAAACAAAAGATGTCAAACCAAACAATACTATACTTTATGGCAGGCACAGTAGCCTTGTTCCTTATGGTAGTAATAGCATATCTAATATTAAGAAAAAAAATGGGCAAAAGTGACATGAGAAGAATGAAAGAACTACAAGAAGGAACAAAAGAAAAAAAATTCTCATCAGATGTAACATATCAAAAACTATATATTTTCTATAACAAAATACCTCTATTAAAAAGATACGTAAAAAAGCTAAGAAGAAAAATAGAAATTATAAGTATAGAGGATGAATACATAACAAGAAGACAAACAGCAAAAATAATAACAAACTCATTACTAGTAATAATACCACTTACATTGGCAATATTCCTTTTTACAAGTGGAAATACATTGTTAAGAGTAATATTGTTAATGTTTGAAGTTTTCCTAATAGAAACAATAATGACAGGAATGGTAGACAAACTAGACACAAAACTATTAAAACAACAAATCGATTTTTTTGCAGAAATAAGACATGCATACCATGAATTTAACATGGTAGAAGAAGCAATATACGAAGTATCACAAAATGACGAATTAGAAGTTTCACGTCAAGGAGAAAAAATATACGAAATACTAATATCAGATGACCCAGAAACAGAACTAGAAAAATATTACGACGTAGCTCCAAACAGCTATTTAAAAGAATTTGCAGGTATTTCATATCTAACAAGAGAATTTGGAGATAGAACAATAGATGGGGCATCACTATACCTAAAAAACTTAAACAATATAACACAAGAAATGCAACTAGAAATACTAAAAAGAGATAAATTAGACTATGTATTCCAAAGTTTATCTGTAATAGCAATGCTACCAGTATTATGCTTGCAACCATTAAGAAACTGGGCAGTATCAAACTTTAACTTTACATCACAATTTTATGATGGAAAACTAGGATTAATAGCACAAATACTAATTATAATAATAACACTAATATGCTATATTTTAACAAGAAAATTAAAAGATAGTGGAGCAATAAAAGACGAATACAAAGACCCAAACAATGTATGGCAAATGAAGCTATACAAAAATCCACTAGCCAAAAAAATAATAGACTTATTTATACCAAAAGAAAAAACAAAAGAGTACAGAAAAGTAACAAAACTAATGAAGGAATCTGCAACAAAACAAAAAATAGAAACTCTATACGTGAATCGAATAGCAGTATGTATAGCAACATTTCTATGTTCAATACTACTATTTATGCAATTACACAATGTAGCAGTAGATTACGTGTACAATGAACCAACATCAGACTACAACATAATGGG
>CAYMXX010000032.1:661-11260 GCA_964394545.1 uncultured Clostridium sp. | reverse complement strand
GTTAACACAAAATAATATACAATCCTGTTAGAACGTTATATAAATTGTAATTTGTAGGAGAGATTTCGGTATTTGGAAAATTTATTACAAATATCTGTAGGGGCGGACGACCCTGTCCGCCCGAATGCATCGCAAAAATTTCTTGAATTATAATTTTGGGTATTCCTAACGGGTTGTGGGTCGACAGAGTCGTCGACCCCTACAACATCTGCAATAATTTTAGACAAACAAATTTAATCCAACCTCCCACCTCCCACATCTCACATCTCTCATGCAAATTACAATTTATATAAATATATTAAATTCTATAAAAAATGTGAATAAAAAATAATTAAAATAATATTGTAAAATAAAGAAGGAAAAAACATTTTTTTGGCGAATAAATAAATTGTACATAGATAGAAAGATATGTACAAAAATTATTAACATTGGAAGGCGGTGCACATAAATGCAAATAACAGACGTACGTTTAAGAAAAGTAAATTCAGAAAACAGAATGAAAGCTGTTGCTTCTGTAACATTCGATAATGAATTTGTAATTCATGACATTAAAGTTATCGAAAGCCAAAACGGATTATTTATAGCTATGCCAAGTAGAAAAACTCCAAACGGAGAATTTAAAGATATAGCTCATCCAATCAATGCTGAAACAAGGGAAAAAATCCAAACAGCTATTTTAGAAGCTTATGAAGCTCCAGAAGCTGAAGAAGCTAGTGAAGAATCAGCAGAATAAAATAAATAAGAAAACATCTCTTTTATAAGAGATGTTTTTTTTATTTAAAATCAAATAAATTTCTTGCTATTTTTCAAATTATATTGTATGATATTATAAGTGAAAAAAGGAAAAAATAGGAGGAAAAATACAATGAAAAAAATAGTAGCAAGTTTTGTAATAATATTATTGTTTTTATCATTTGGAACAGTATTTGCTGTGGAAGAAAAAAATATGTTAGAAACAAATACAGCAAGTCAAATTGTAGAGCAAAGTGAGAAAGTAAATACAGAAATGGACGAATACACAAGAAAATATGGTTCACAAGAATATGGAATGACTGCTTTTATATTAAATAAAGTTAGATTATATAGTATACCTTTTTGCTTTATAGGAATAGCTATTGGTGCACTTTACCAATATGTACTAGGAACTAGAAGATTAGATATGAAACATAAAGGATTTGGATTGATAATAGCATTTGTTACAATACTTGTGATTTGCCAGGTATTACCACTTATATTTGCAATAGTAGTAAGAGGATGGCGTTAAAATTATAAAATAAAATATACGAAACAAGATAAATTTGGAGGTCAAAAGCATGAAGGTTTTATTCGCAGTAAATAATGACGATATTTCAGAAGCAATAATAAAGAAATATCAAAAAGAATATAAAGAGATTTTGTCATATAAAAATGTATACTACTTTAATGCAATTCTAAAAGAGTTACAAAAAGATAAAACTTACGACAGAGTAGTTATAAGTGAGGATTTAGAGCCATTTGCAAACAACAACTATGATTCAATAGATAAATTTTTGTTTGAAAAGCTAGATAATATAAGTGATGAAGCAATAGATGAAGATGGAAATAATACAGACATACTATTAATATGTGCAGATAGAAGATCAAAATCAGATGAGATGCTAGTTAAATTATTTGGATTAGGAATTTATAATGCAATAATTGGTCAAGATAGAAGCATAGATGAAGTATGTAAATTAATAAATAAACCACGAACTAAAAGAGATGCAAAACAATATTATAAAATTGAATCTGATAGTGTTAACTATCAACCAGAAAGTGAGAATAATGTTAGTGAAGTAGAAATACAAAACATATTAGAACATTATAGAAGACTTGGAAAAAATGAAGATAAATACGTTGACAGTTTTAATAATATTGTATCTCAATATAATGATATACAATTAAAAATAATAGTAAGATATTTACCTTTGGGAGTAAAAGCTGTTTTAGAGGAAAGGTCTCCAAAATATCAACAATTAATGGCTTTTCAACCAAAAACAAGTAGACAAAATATTTCTTTACAACAAGAACAACAAAAAACAAAAAGTGCAATTCAAGAGAAAATGATAAATGCAGAATCAGAAAAAGCCAAAATCTCAAAGCCTATTGTTATACCACAAAGTGTTAATAAATCAGGAGTTAAAAGATTAATAAAAGAAAAGCCACAACAACCTTTAGAGAGAATAGAAGAAATAGAAGAACCAGAAGTAAACAATAATGATATAATGCTAGAAGAGGTTGCAGAGAAGCCAAAAAGAGGAAGAGGCAGACCAAAGAAAGCGGTACCTGTAGAATTACAGCAAGAGGAAAAACCAAAAAGAGGAAGAGGCAGACCACCAAAAAATCCTGTTAAGCAAGAAGAAAAAAGCGAAGTAGATGATGAGTTAATAGATTTATTTGGATTGGAAGAAGATAGCAAAGATGATAACGAATCAATAGATTTATCTGCATTAGAAAGCATAGAAAATAAAAATGAAGAAGATGAAGCAATAGACTTATTCGGACTAGATGAAGATAGCAAAGAAGATGATGATGCGATTGATTTATTTGGATTAGACGAAGATAGTGAAGAAGAGGATGAAACAATAGATTTATCTGCACTAGAAGAAAGTAATGAAAACAATAACAATGAAGATATAGATTTATTTAATTTAGAACAAGAGACACCAAAACAAGATAATCAATATTTTGAAAACAAGCAAAAAGAGCTAATTCAAACAGAGTACAAACCAAGTAGTGCAGAATTTAATTCATTAATAACAAAAGATAAAAAAGTGGTAGCTTTTGTTGGAACAACAAAGAATGGAACATCATTTGTTGTAAATAATGTAGCTGAAATGCTAGCTAGCACAGGAATATCAACTGCAATACTTGATATGTCAACAAATAAAAATGCATATTATGTATATACAAATAATGAAGAACAGCTAATGAAAACAGCTAAAGATAGTATATATAAATTAAGAAATGGAGTTGCAGAAGGAGTTAAAGTAAATAGAAACTTATCAATATTTACTAGCCTTCCGGAAGAACAAAATGATTATTCAGATGCAGAGACTATTTTAAGTACATTACTTAAAAATTTTTCAGTGGTATTAGTAGATTGCGACTTTGACACACCAATGGAATATTTTGATAGAGCACAGGAAATATATTTAGTACAAAGTATGGATGTTTTAACAATGCAACCATTAACAGCTTTTTTAAGAAATTTACAATCTAAAAATATATTAAGACAAGAAAAACTAAAAATAGTAATTAATAAAAGTGTAAAAATTAAAACTGTTTCTGTAAAAAGATTAATAGAAGGAATATCTACTTATAATGATCCATCAATGACATATATGAAAAATTTATTTGATCCTGAAAAAATAGCATATTGCGAAATACCATTTGAAATGCCAAATTATATTAAATATTTAGATTCAATGATAAATTGTTCAATATCTATAAATGGCTATACGAAACAATTAATGATGGCATTAAAGCAATTAGCTGGTATGGTATATCCACTAATTAATAGACAAACTTATTCTCCAAGGGGAAATCAATATAAAGATAATTTTTCTAGTAATATAAATAATACATTAAACAAAATGAAAAACAAATATCAACAATAACTTATGAGGTGATAACTTGAATCTTATTTTATTAGCAATTATAGTATTAATAATAATTATAGTAATATTAGTAATGTATAATTTATCTATAAGTAAAAAGATAAAAAAGTATCAAAGTATAAACGAAAAAGTAAACAATTTAAAAGTTTTACAAGAATTTATGGATACTATAGGAAAAGATTCATCTGTAGATAATAAATTACAAGTAATAAATGATATACTAATAGAAAAATTCAGTATAAGATATTCTACAATAGTAGTGTTTAATGGTGCAGAGTATGTTATAAAAGCATCTAATGTAGATGAAAGACATTGGGATACTCTTAAAAATTTACATACAGAAGAAATGTTTAAAGACAGCATATCATCTGCAACACCAAAATATGTAACAATAAATGGAGCAAATGAAAAACTTGCATATCAAAAAAGCGAAATGGGAAGAGCAAAATCTGCAATGTTTTTTCCACTATATATAGATAATATATATATAGGATATTGGATTATAGAAAGCAGTGAACCTCATGCATTTGATAATACGGATACTAGTGTTCTAGGAGTTGTTAGGGATAATATAGTATCAGTATTAAAAACAGTATCATATCAAAATACAATAGAAAATATTTATAGGGTGGACAAAAGTACTGGATTAAATTCAGCAGAATATTTATATGGAAAAGGAAAAAGAACAATAGATAAATATGCACAATCTACAATATGTATGTTTACTATTACTAATATAGAAGAAATAAACAAAGTATTTGGAAGAGAAATAGGAACAAAAACAATTATAGATGTTAGTAATATTGTTAAAACATCAATATCTGCTCAATATGTTTTTGTAAGATATATGGGACCTAAATTTGCAATAGCATTTTCTGGAGTGGATTTAGAAGGAGTAGAAGAGTTTGTTAAAACAGTAAAAGAAGAAATAGAAAAAATAGCAATAAAAAAAGAACAAATAGAAAAAAACAAAAAAACAAAAAAACAAATTATTGCACATCCAAGAACCAACTTTATATTAGCAACATATTATAAAGGAACAGGCTTGGAAGAAGTAACTAAAAAATTAGAAGAATATTTAGATGATGCAGAAAAAAGTGAAAGCAATATTAATTGCATATAGGAGGTAAAAAAATGATAGATGACAAAACAATGAATTTTGAAGTTGAAAGAGATAATAGTATAAAAGCAAAAGAAATATTAAAAGAAGTATATGGAGCTTTATCAGAAAAAGGATATAATCCAGTAAATCAAATTGTTGGATATATATTGTCTGGAGATCCAACATATATAACAAGCTATAAAAATGCAAGGAACCTAATTAGACAAATAGAAAGAGATGAACTTTTAGAAAGAATGGTAAAAAATTATATAGGATTAGAAGAATAATATGCGAATACTTGGAATTGATTATGGAGAAGCAAGAGCAGGAATTGCAATAACAGATGAATTAAATATAACATCGCAAGGCCTAAAAACAATAGAACATAAAGGCAATGACAAAATATTACTACAAGAGCTAGATAAAATTTTAGAACAATACAATGTGGGAACAATAGTAGTTGGAATGCCAATAAATATGAATGGAACAAAAGGCCCAAGAGTAGAAAAAACAGAAAAATTTATTCATAAATTAAAATGTAAATATAATAAAATAAAAATAGAAACAATAGATGAAAGACTTACCACAGTTCAAGCACATAGAACTATGAATGATTTGGAAATTAATAAAAAGAAAAAAAGACAGATAGTAGATACAATATCTGCTGTATATATATTAGAAGTATATATAAATAAAATCAAATAAACTATTGAAAAAAACTAAACTATATGGTATAAAACATATGACTTTAATATTAAAACATAAATATAAATTTGAAAGGAGACAAAAGAATAATGGATTTTGAAAATAATGAAATGGAAGGACTAGACGAAGAATTAAACAATATTATAATTTTAAATGACGAGGATGGAAACGAAGTACAATTCGAATTTTTAGATTTAATAGAATTAGATGGAGAAGAATATGTAGTATTACTACCAACAGACGAAGATGAAGAAGATGATGGAGAAGTAGTAATATTAAAAGTTGAAGATACAGATTCAGAAGACGAAGAATCTTATGTAAGTGTTGATGATCAAGAAGTATTAAATAAAGTATTTGAAATATTTAAAGAAAAATTTAAAGATGAATTTAATTTTATTGATGATGAAGACTAAAAATAAAAAATGCACCGGCTTGGTGCATTTTTTTATTTTACATACTTAAGTTGTTTCCAAATCTTTTGATTTTTTGAGTAGTAGTTTTTTCAAATTCTTTTTCTACAATTTTAAAATCTTTAATATGTTTGTAATTAGGAAGTTTTTTGTTTACTTCTGAAATAAGTTTTTTAAACTCATTTTTTATGTCTGTATCTAATATATCGTCTTTATTTAAAAGTTCTTTAAAAGCATCTATGTCAGGTAATAACTTTGCATTTACATATGTTTCTTTATCACCTTTATAAGTAACTCCAAGAACTATACATTCTTTAACAAGTGGGCTAGCATTTAAATAGTATTCAATTTCTTCAGGATAAATATTCTTACCGTTTTGAGTAACAATTACACTTTTACATCTACCAGTTATATATAAGAAACCATCATCATCTATATAACCTAAATCTCCAGTATAGAACCAACCTTTTTTAAAAACATTATCTGTTGCTTCTGGGTCATTATAATAACCAAGCATTACATTAGGTCCTTTTACTATTATTTCTCCAATACCTTGGTCATCAGGATTGTTGATTTTATACTCTACATTTGGAATTGGAAGTCCAACAGAATCAGATTTATAAAAGAAATCATTATTACCAGCAACTAAAGGAGAACATTCTGTTAAACCATAACCTTGAAGTGCTTTAAAGCCTATTTTATAGAAGGACTCTATTATATTAGGGTCAATAGCGGCAGCTCCAACTATGAATGTTCTAAGATTTCCACCTAATGAACCTTTAATTTTATTTTTTACAAAAAATCTTAAAACAGGTGGCATATTATCTAGAAAATGTTTATCATTATTAAAATACCTTTCTGGCAAGCTTTTTTGTAAAGTCTTAACAATTTTCTTATGAATATTTTCTAATAATAAAGGAACACAAATTACAAAAGAAGGCTTGTATTCATTTATATTTTTATTAATATATCTTAAACCGTCACAATATGTTACAGTACCACCACCATATAAAGGCAACAAATGACCTAAAGTACATTCATAAGTATGGTGAATAGGGAGAATTGAAAGTACAACAGTTGATTTGTCTACTTTAACAATTTGAGCAACAGACATAATATTTGAGCAAATATTTTTATGTGATAAACAAATACCTTTTGCATTTCCAGTAGTTCCCGAAGTAAATAATAATACATGCATATCATCAGGATTTATTTTAATATCCTTAAATGTAGTTACTCCATTTTCAACTTTTTTTAATCCATCTTCTATTAGTTGATTTAATTCTAAAATATTTTCACTTGAAGTAGAATCTATGCTTATAAATAAAATTTCATTTTCTAATTTTTCCTTGCAACTTAAAATATTTTTTAAATATTTTTCATCACATATAACAGCTTTTGCCTTAGAGATATTTATAAAATTAATCATATCATCAACATGAAGTTCCTTATCAATAGGAACAACAGTACCTACAATTGAACTTGCAAGATATGAAACTATCCATGAGTAACTGTTTTTACCAATTAAGGCAACAGGTGAATTAAGTAAGTCTAAATCTATTAAAGAAGTACCTAGTGCTTCAACATCATTCTTGAATTGTATATATTTAACACCGTAAATTTTTCCGATCCTTATTTTTTAATTTAAACGCATTTCTGTTTTTATATCTTTTTGCAGACTGATAAAGTAAATCTTTTAAATCAGTAACATTATGTATTTTGAAATATTTGCTTTTTAAAATATCTTCTTTTCTTTCCATAAATTACCTCCACATCGATTATTTTATACTATTATAGCAAAATAATCAAGTATTTGGAAAAATAAACAAAAAAGCTTGACACTTACTACAAAAGTATTGTATAATATGATTTGCGTGTAGATTTGCGATGAAGCGAAATGTGGCTACATTCTTACGGAAAGTAGGAAATGGAGGGAACTTTCGTGGAGTATGTCTTGGCTAAGACCGGGCGGATAAGTTTTAAATAAGCACACTTGTCCTAAGTACCATCTTGCGTTAACTTGGGATTTTTAAATGTTATAAAAAGAAACACTAGGGTGCGTTAAGAACTTTCCTAAGGCAATTAAGTGAATACATTATAAATGTATCACCACAAATTAAAAGGAGGGAATTTAACAATGGCAAAAGCAGAAAATGCAGAAGCAACAAACAAAACTGAAAAAGTAGCAAAAGCTACAACAAAAAAAGCAACAAAGGGTGCAGCAACAAAAACTGCAAAGACAACAAAAACAGAAAAGGTTACTAAAAAAACAGTTCAAAGCGAAAAAATTAGAATAAGATTAAAAGCTTATGACAATGTGGTTTTAGATCAGTCTGCTGAAAAAATAGTAGATACTGCTAAAAGAACAGGTGCAAAAGTTTCAGGTCCTATTCCATTACCAACAAAAAGAGAAATAGTAACAATTTTACGTTCTCCACATAAACACAAAGATTCAAGAGAACAATTTGAAATGAGAACACACAAGAGAGTAATAGACATCTTATACCCAACACAAACAACAATCGACAGCTTAATGAAATTAGACTTGCCAGCAGGTGTAGATGTAGAAATGAAATTGTAATTAAAACGGTTAAAGGTAGAAGCTAAATGCTTCCATTAATATATACCTTAAGGCCAAGCTAGTATAAAAGTATTAGCCAATAGTAATTAGGGAGGAAAAAAGAATGAAAAAAGCAATATTAGGTAAAAAAATTGGAATGACACAAATATTTGATGAAAATGGAAAAGTTATTCCAGTTACAGCAATTGAAGCTGGACCATGTACAGTTGTTCAAGTAAAAACAGTTGATAACGATGGATACCAAGCTGTAAAATTAGGTTTTGGAGAAGTTAAAGAAAACAAATTAACAAAACCAAAAAAAGGTGAATTTACAAAAGCAAATATAGCACCTAAAAAACATCTAAGAGAATTTAGATTAGAAGAAATTTCTTATAATGTAGGTGACGAAATAAAAGCTGATATATTTGTAGCAGGAGATGCAGTAGATATTACAGGAACAAGCAAAGGTAAAGGGTTCCAAGGTGTTATAAAACGTCATGGACAATCAAGAGGACCTATGGGACATGGTTCTATGTATCACAGAAGACCAGGTTCAATGGGATCTACTTCAACACCAGGTAGAGTATTTAAAGGTAAAAAATTACCAGGACATATGGGAATGGAAACAGTTACAATACAAAACCTAGAAGTTGTAAGAGTAGACTTAGATAAAAACGTAATATTAGTAAAAGGTAGCGTTCCAGGAAATAAAGGAGCAATACTAAAAATAAGAAATTCAGTAAAAAGTAAATAAGAGAGGAGATAGAGAAAAATGCCTAAAATAGATGTATACAATATAGAAGGTAAAAAAGTTAGCAGTATAGAATTAGCAGATAGCGTTTTTGGAATCGAACCAAACGAAAAAATAGTACACAGTGTATTAGTTAATTATATGGCTAACCAAAGACAAGGTACTGCTAGTACAAAAACAAGAGCAGAAGTTTCTGGTGGTGGAAGAAAACCTTGGAAACAAAAAGGAACAGGTAGAGCAAGACAAGGAAGTATAAGAGCACCACAATGGTTTAAAGGTGGTATAGCATTAGGACCAAAACCAAGAGATTATAGTTACAGATTAAACAAAAAAGAAAGAAGATTAGCCGTAAGATCTGTATTAAGTTCTAAAGTATTAGAAAATAATTTAGTAGTTGTAGATACAATGAATTTTGATGAAATAAAAACAAAAAATATGGTATCTGCATTAAGTAACTTAAAAGTTGAAGGAAAAACATTAATAGTTTTACCAGAAAAAAATGAAAATGTTCAAAAATCAGCAAGAAACATTGAAGGTGTAAAAACAAGTTTAGTAAACACAATAAATGTTTATGATTTATTAAAATACAATAAACTAATTCTTACAGTAGATGCAGTTAAAAATCTAGAGGAGGTGTATGCTTAACATGAACGCTGAAGATATAATTATAAAACCAATAGTTACAGAAAAAAGTAGCGCAGGATTACAAGAAGGAAAGTATACATTCAAAGTAGCAAAAAAAGCTACAAAAGTTCAAATAGCACAAGCTGTTGAGAAATTATTTAATGTAAAAGTATTAAATGTAAATACAATTACAGTTAAAGGAAAAGAAAAAAGAGTTGGAGCAAATACAGGAAGAAGACCAGATTGGAAAAAAGCAATAGTATCAATAGATACAAATCCAACAGAAAAATCTTACCTAGCAAAAGGTGGAAAAGAAGTAAAAATAGATAAAAAATACAAAGATTCAATTGATGAATTCATGGGAGCATAGTCAAATGACTAAATAAATATCCAGAAAAAACTGGGAAAATAAATTATAAAAAGGAGAGATAAATAATGGGTATAAAAACATATAGACCATACACACCATCAAGAAGAAATATGACAATGTCAACTTTCGAAGAAATAACAAAAAAGACACCAGAAAAATCTTTACTTGCTAAAAAGAAAAAAAATGCAGGAAGAAACTCATATGGTAGAATAACAGTTAGACATCAAGGTGGTGGAAACAGACAAAAATATAGAATAATTGATTTTAAACGTAAAAAGGATGATATGCCAGCAACAGTAATTGGTATAGAATATGATCCAAACCGTACAAGTAACATCGCTTTAATAAAATATGAAGATGGAACTTTAAATTATATATTAGCACCTTTAGGATTAAAAGATGGAGACAAAGTAGTTTCTGGTCCTAAATCTGATATAAA
>CAYMXX010000032.1:0-651 GCA_964394545.1 uncultured Clostridium sp. | reverse complement strand
AAATTGTCTTCCAATAGAAAACATACCAGTAGGTACATTAATTCATAATATAGAATTAAATCCAGGTCAAGGTGGAAAATTAGTAAGAACAGCTGGTGGAGAAGCACAACTTATGGCTAAAGAAGGAAAATATGCTCACGTAAGACTTCCATCAGGAGAAATGAGATTAGTGTTAGCAAGATGTAGAGCAACAATAGGAACAATAGGAAATACAGACCATGGAAATATAAAACTTGGTAAAGCAGGAAGAAAAAGACATATGGGAATTAGACCAACAGTTAGAGGTTCTGTTATGAACCCAGTAGATCACCCTCATGGTGGTGGTGAAGGTAAAGCACCAGTAGGACACGCAGGACCACTTACTCCTTGGGGTAAACCAGCATTAGGATATAAGACAAGACAAAAAAATAAAAAATCAGATAAATTCATAGTTAAGAGAAGAAAATAATCTAAACCGATAATAAAAGAAGGAGGAAACTTAAATGTCAGAAGAAAGAAAAACTAAGAGACCTTTTGTACAAGAAAAATTATTAAAAAGAGTAGAAAAAATGAATGAAACTGGCGACAAAGCTGTTCTTAAAACTTGGTCAAGAGCATCTACAATATATCCACAAATGGTTGGACACACAATAGCTGTTCATGATGGAAGAA
>CAYMXX010000031.1:0-11265 GCA_964394545.1 uncultured Clostridium sp. | reverse complement strand
TATTTTTAAACGCAAAAATACGCCATATTTATATGTTTTGCTTTGCAATTTTTTCTATGCAAAAAACACATAAATATAGCGTATATATTTATTTTTTTATTTTTTATTAAATTACCGTGTGTGTGTGTGTGTGTGTGTGTGTGTGTTACAGCCCCAACGGTTACATGGTTTGTCATTTGTGTTTCTCCTTTTGTTATATTTTGGGTCGTCGAGAACGCCGACCCTTATATTATTCTATATGTTATTTTACTTCATGTCAATAACATTTTTTATAAAATACTATGTTTTTTTGCTCTCATATTGTATAATAATTATGAAATTAAGGTGGTGAAATTATGAAAAAATTTATCATAAAATTAATACTTTGGATTTTAATTCTATTTGTTTTGGCATCTTCTGCTTGTGTTGGTTTGGGTTATTTAAAGTATAAAAATGCAATTGATAAATTAAGTTTAACTGATGCTGTGGAAGAAATTAGAAATAAAGAAAATTATATAGAATTAAGTAATTTGTCTTCTGATTATAAGAATGCAGTTGTTGCTGTTGAAGACCATAGATTTTACTCTCATAATGGAATTGATATTATTTCAATGTTAAGGGCAACTTATGTTAATATTCAAAGTTCTTCTCTTACATATGGTGCAAGTACTATTACACAGCAGGTTGGAAGGCTATTATATTTTACCCAGGAAAAATCTCCAATTAGAAAAATTGCAGAAATATTTGTTGCATTTGATTTGGAAAAAAATTACTCAAAAGATGAAATTCTTGAGCTTTATCTAAACATTATTTATTTTGGAAATGGATACACAGGAATTTATGATGCTTCTTATGGATATTTTAATAAATCTCCAAAATATTTAACTTTTTATGAAGCCACATATTTAGCTGGTCTTCCAAATGCTCCTAGTATTTATTCGAATGATGAAAAATTAGGTGAAGAAAGACGTTTGCAAGTTGTAAATGCAATGGAAAAATATAACTATATAAAAGAATGAAACTTTTTGTTTAGAGCAAAAAGTTTCATTCTTTTTTTATTTTATTACTTCCATTGTTTCGTTTGCTATTTCTAATTCTTCGTTTGTTGGTATTATATACATTTTTATTTTTGAATCTGGTGTACTAATTATTCCTTCATACATTTCATCATCATTATGTGAGTTATCAAATTTAATTCCTAATTCTTCTAATCCTTCTACACATTTTGAAAGTACATCTGGATTGTGTTCTCCTATTCCACCTTCAAATATTATTGCATCTACATGTCCAAGTACTGCCATATATGCTCCAATATATTTTTTAACTCTATATGCAAACATATCTACTGCAAGTTTTGCTTTTTCATTTCCTTGTGCTATTAATCCTTTTAAGTCTCTTATATCTCCAGTAATTCCTGAAATACCTAATAATCCTGATTTTTTGTTTAATACTGTCATCATTTCATCAATGCTTATGTTTTCTTTTTTCATAACAAATTCTAGAACAGCTGGATCTAAATCTCCTGAACGAGTTCCCATAACTAGTCCTTCAAGTGGTGTTAATCCCATTGTAGTGTCAACACATTTACCATTTTTTACTGCTGCTATACTTGCACCATTTCCTAAATGGCAAGATATTATATTTATATCTTCTTTATTTTTTCCTAATACTTTTGCAGCTTCTTTAGTTATAAATTTATGTGATGTACCATGTGCACCATATCTTTTTATACCATATTTTTCATAGAATTCATAAGGTATAGCATAAAGTGATGCATGTTCTGGTATAGTAGTATGGAATGATGTATCAAATACTAAAACTTGTGGTATATTTGGCATTATTTTTGTACAAGCTTCTATACCTTGTATATGTGCTGGGTTATGAAGTGGTGCATATTCTATAGCTTTTGTATATTCTTGCATAACTTCATCTGTAACTAACATTGAGCAAGCAAGTTTAGGTCCTCCGTTTACTATTCTATGTCCTATACCATTAATTTCTGTTAAATCTTTTATTGCTCCTACTTCTGGATCCAATAGGAATTTAACAACTTCTTCAAAAGCTACTGTATGATTTGGTAAATCTAATTCTTTCTTTAATTTTTTTCCGTCTTTTCCTTTGTATTCAACAAAAGGACTTTCTATTCCTTTTACTCCTATTCTGTCACATTTTCCTGATGCTAATACGTCATTGTTTTCCATATCAATTAATTGATATTTTAAAGATGAACTTCCACAATTTACTACTAAAATTTTCATTTTTTCTCCTTTTCTAAAACAAATTCAAATTTTTTCACTTGTTTTTGATTTGTTTTTTTATATTAAATTATAATATTATTTTGAAACGAATCAAAATTAGTATATTGCACATTTTCATTCGTTTTATTTGTCTTGGGCTTGAACGCATGTTATAGCCACAACACCAACAATATCTTCTGCCTTGCATCCTCTTGATAAATCATTTACTGGTTTTGCCATTCCTTGGCATATTGGTCCGTAAGCTTCTGCTTTTGCTAGTCTTTCTACTAATTTGTATCCTATATTTCCAGCTTCTAATTCTGGAAATACTAATGTATTTGCTTTTCCTGCAACATTGCTTTCTGGTGCTTTTGATTTTGCTATTTCTGGAATTATTGCTGCATCAAATTGCATTTCTCCATCTATTGCAAGTTCTGGTGCTTTTTCTTTTGCAAGTTCTGTTGCTATTCTTACTTTATCTACTTCTTCTGCTTTTGCACTTCCTTTTGTAGAATATGAAAGCATTGCTACTTTTGGTTCTTTACCTAGTATTTGTTTAAAACTTTTTGCTGTTGATATTGCTATTTCAGATAGTTCTTCTGAATTTGGATTTTGATTTAATCCACAATCTGCAAAAACAAATACTCCATTTTCTCCGTATTCACAATTTGGAACAACCATTACAGAAAATGTAGAAACTAATTTTGTTTCTGGTGCTGTTTTTAAAATTTGAAGTGCTGGTCTTAAAGTATCTGCTGTTGAATGTGCTGCACCTGAAACTAATCCGTCTGCTTTTTCTTTTTTTACCATCATCATTCCATAAAATACAGGTTCTTTCATAAGTTCTTCTGCTTTTTCTATTGTCATTCCTTTATGTTTTCTTAATTCATAAAAAGCTTCAACAAATTCTTTATAGTCTTCTGAAAGACTTGGTTCTATTATTTGTGCTTTTGAAACATCAAAATTGTTTTCGTTTGCTATTTTTAAAACTTCTTCTTTATTGCCTACTAATACTACATTACAAAAATCTTGTTTTGAAATTAAGTCTACTGCTTTTAATGTTCTAATATCTGTTGCTTCTGGCAATACTATTGTTTTTCTTTCCTCTTTTGCTCTTTTTATTATATCATCTAAAAAAGCCATTTTTTATATTCCTCCTTACTTTTAACGTACTTAAATATTATATAAATAATTTATGAAAAGTACAAGTTTTTTCTCAAAATTTGTATAATTTTAATTGGATTTTTTTAGTAATATCTTCAAAGATTGAAGTACCAAGAACAATGTATTCAAAAATACATATAATATTGTATAATAATTTTCTTTAGGTTTTGGTGCTTTTTTAAATATATATTTAAAAATTCCTTTATTCAAGGCATTTAAGATACTAAATATTATAATTTCCATATTTTTATTATTTAAATTATTATATATTGGTGTTATAATAATATTATACTTAATATTGGAGGTTGCTTATTTTGAAATTTGAAAAATTAACTGAAAATAAAATTAGAATTACTTTGAATTTAACTGATTTGGAAGAAAAACATATTGATTTACATTCTTTTATGTCTAATTCTCCTGAATCTCAAGCATTATTTTGCAATTTACTAAATCAAGCTGAAAAGGAAGTTGGCTTTTATACTAAGGATTATAAACTAATGATTGAAGCAGTTGCTGTTCCAAATGGAAATTTTATATTAACTGTTACCAGGCTTCCCGAAAAAGAGCTAAACAAAAAACCAGTAAAAATCAAAAGGAAAACTTCTAGTATAAATAACAGTTTGGTAATATATTCTTTTAATTCTTTTGATGATTACTGCGAATTTTGCAATTATTTAAATTTACATTTAAATAATGAAACTTTTACAAAATTAAAAAAAGTATCTCTTTATTTATATAATTCAAAGTATTATTTGTGCATACATATTACAAAAACCAATTTGTCTATTGTTAAGACAATTAATTATGAAATAAGTGAATTTGGAAATAGTATTGATAATCCAGAGTTGTTTGAGAGAAAACTTTTAGAATATGGAAAAATAATTTTTAAAACAAATGCTATATATAATTGTATAAGAACATTTTATAGTAATTAAATCAAAAATAAAAACCAGTTAAACTGGTTTTTTATTTTTATTTATATAAGTATAATTGTGGATTTTGTCTTGTTCCATTTACTCTTATTTCTAAATGCAAGTGAGGTCCTGTTGAATTTCCTGTTGAGCCTACTGCAGCTATTGCTTCGCCTTGTGCTACTGTTTGACCTGCTACAACATATAGTTTGCTACAATGCCCGTATACTGTTTCTACTCCATTTCCATGGCTTATTTTTACAAAGTTTCCTAATCCTCCACCATTATTTCCAGAATAAGTTACTGTTCCTCCTGCTGCTGCAACTATTGTTGTTCCTGTTGATGTTGCTATATCTAATCCTGTATGATTTCCACTAGCTCTAGGACCAAATCTTGATGTTATTATTCCTGATACTGGTCTTATTAAACCTATTCCCAAAACTTCTGATGATGGTGTTTCTGTACTTGCTATTTTTGTACCTGTATATGTTGCGTATACTGCGGCAACAACTACTGGTTTTACATATAAAGCTGTTACTACTTTATCTTTTTCTGTAAATTCTTTCATTTCTGTTGAATGAATTTGTGTATATGCTATTTTATTTATATTTGTACTTTTCTTTGATTTTAATTCATCAATTATAGCTTCTGCCTCGTCTTTTGTTGAGACATAGTATTTTTCTTCGTTACTTACTACTATTGCATAATATTCATAATATGTTGTTCCTGAGCTTTTTACTTTTTCAAATATTTCATCGTCATTTGCTTGATTATCCCTTTTTAACAAGCATAATGAATATTCTGGTAAATCTTTTATATCTACGAATGCAATATTTTCATTTTCTTTGCTTTCGATATATTCGTTTATTCTTTTTTGTAATTTACTTTTATTGGATGTATATCCCAAGAATTCTCCATTTACAGTTACACTGTACATTGGTTTATATACTAAAGATATTATTCCTACTACTAATGCTGTAGATATTGTAATAAGAAATAAAACTTTTAATGAGCTTCTAACATGCACAAATATGTTTTTTATACTTCTTAAAATACTAAACACTCCTAACTTTTTAATTTTTCCACTTATTTATTTTACATTAATTATACATTTTTGGCAATTTTTATATTCTTTTGTTTTTTTCTTTTTTGTTGGTAGTTCTCTCTTTTTCTCTTGTTTTCTCTGTTTTTCTCTTTAAATCTTTGCTTTTAAGTGTAAAAAATACGTCATATTTATATGTTTTGCTTGCTTTAAATATTTATAAATTATATAATAGTTTTGAGGTTTTTTTATGGTTTTAGAATATATAGTTGCAGACTTGTCTTTATATAAAACTGTTAGACAAGTTTTGAAAATAAAATTTAATATGTCAAATAGATTAATTTCAAAGTTAAAATTGAATAAATGTATTTTATTGAATAATAAAGAAACTTACTTAGATAGGCTTCTCTCTATTGGAGATATTGTTCTTTGTAATTTAGATTTTGAAGAATGCTCTGATAATATAGTTCCTTGTAAAATAGATTTCGACATTATTTATGAAGATGATGCTCTTTTAGTTATAAACAAAAAACCTAATATTGCCGTTCATCCTTCTATTTTGCATTATGATAATAGTTTAGCAAATGGAGTAAAATATTATTTTAATTCTATTGGTTTAAATAAAAAAATTAGACCTGTAAATAGATTAGATAAAGATACTTCTGGTTTAGTTGTTTTTGCAAAAAATGAATATATTCAAGAGTGCTTGATAAAACAAATGCAAAAAAATTCTTTTTATAAAGAATATGTTGCTCTGCTTTGTGGAAATCTTGAAAATAATTGTGGTAAGATTGAAGCTCCAATTTCTAGAAAAGAAAATAGTATAATTGAAAGATGCATAAATTCTAGTGGTGATTATGCTCTTACTTATTATGAATTGATAAAAAATTATTCTAATTTTTGTTTGGTTAAATTTGTTTTAAAAACTGGCAGAACTCATCAAATTAGAGTACACTCTAGCTATATTAATCATCCTATCCTAGGCGACACTTTATATGGAACTGCTTCTAATTTAATTAATAGACAAGCTTTACATTGTAACAAATTATGTTTTATGCATCCTATTACAAAAAAAGAATTGAAGCTAAATGCTCCAATTCCTTTAGATATGTATTGTTTAATTGATTTATCTTAAAAATTCTAATACCCCATTATTAGGTTTTTCTTTACTTTCGTTTTTCATTTTTCTATTAACTGCTGGTGTTTTAGGCATATATATATTGGAAATTACTGAATATTCTGGATTAATTTTTTCTTTATATGGTGGCAATTTTCTATTACCTATTTTAGTTAGCCAGTCTTCTAATATTTCTTTACTTAATTGCATTGTTGTTGGGCCCATAAAGTTTGGATTATTAATTGCTAGTAATACAAAATCTTCATTTTCTTCGATTTTTCCCCATTTTTTTATTGACATATTATTTGACTTTATATCCTGAATAATTGCACTTTGCATTGCAACTATATTTCTTAATACATTTCCTAATGCTCTTGTTTCTTCTTTTGTTTGTTTTACTTCTTCTTCCAAAGTTCCCCCTGTTAACCCTTCTTCTTTTAAGAATTTAGCATATTCCTGTTGTAATTCTTCTGGTATTTCTTCTCCTTGTTCTAGCATATCTCTTATTAATATAACTAATTTAGATTTTTGTATGGCTGGAAGTATTTTTTTAATATTCATTTTATCTATGTCTGTTTCTGTTCCATCTATAATTTGTTGCCATAAATTCAAATTTTTTATTATGTCTAATCCTGTATACATTTCTTGCATATGTTGTAAAAATTCACTTTGCCAAAAAGCACTAAATAAATTTACGTCTTCCACACTCATATTTTGTAAAAACTTTTCATCTAATACATCATATAGTCCAATTTCGTCTTTATCATTAGAAAATCCATCTGCTAATCCTAATCTTTTAGCAAATGAAATGCTTTCAACATTCTCTTTTTCTAATGCTGAATTAGCTTTATCAATATATTCATCTACTATTCCATAAGTTTCTAATCCACTAAAAACTGCTTCTAATGCTTTCTTTTGTTCTTCTTTTATCTCTTTTTCTGTTTTTCCTTTTCCATTATGTAATGCAGTTAATATATCTTTATTTTCTTTTATTCTACACGTTCTAATAACATTTCTTAATAAACTTAATTTTACTTTTTTCATATCTAATGATGTGTGTAGCTCTTCAGTAGGATTTTCTTGTTCTAGCTCTCTTGCTTGATTCAATAATCTATAAAAATTTGTAGTGTCTCTTTTCTCCATTTTTAGTAATTCTTTTACTGTTCTATATTTTGTTGCAAGGTCATAAAGTTGAAATCCATTTCTAGGTACAGCAAAAAGGGTTTTTTGTAATTCTTTTTGGGCTTCTCCTTTAATTTCTTCTATACTTATTCCTTCATTTTTATAATCTCCTGCTAATTCTTTTAAATATTTTTGAACTTTTTTTAAAGCTTCTTTAATTGCTTCTTCATTATATTCTTTGCTTTTAATTTCCTCTATTCTTTCATCCATATTTTTCATATTACCCTCCAAACGCAAATCTACATAATATTTTAACATAAAATTTATGTTTTTTCTATACTTTTTTCAAAATATTTCTTTTTTATATCAAAACAAGAGTAAGGTTTTCCTTACTCTTGTTTATTTTTTATTAAAACGAGCAAATCTATAAGCCGGGTTCTGTTAAAAACAGTCATTTATCTAGAATATATATTACTATATATTTCAAGCCACCAGTTCAAGAAGATGGCGAGCAGCCTTAGCCTTCTTATTTTAGGTGTTGCTCCAGATGGGGTTTACATTGACCAAATATGTCACCATATTTGCGGTAAGCTCTTACCTCACCTTTTCACCCTTACCTTTCGGCGGTTATTTTCTGTTGCACTTTCCTTAAGGTTTCCCTCACTGGACGTTATCCAGCATCATTGCTCTATGGAGCCCGGACTTTCCTCATGTAGGGCCTTGCGACATCTACACGCGACTGTTCAATTTACTCTTTTATTATTTTAACCTTTTTTTTGCTCAAAGTCAACAGTTACAGTATTTTAGGTTTTTATTTTTGTAAATATAATTTGAAAAAAAGTATATATTTCAAAGTGAGTTCGACCTGTTGAATTTAAATTTTTTTCTAAATTAGAGTGTGTATCTTTCACTCGATTATTTAGTATCTTAAACGCCTTGAAGAACGGAATCTTTTAAATATATACTTTTTTTCATAAATATGTTTATAGTATAATATGCAAACCTAAATCACAGTGTATTTACACTTTCTAGTAAACTTTTATATTTAATGTAAAATACTTCTTTGTCTTGTAAATCTAAAGAATTCTGCAATTCTTTTATTAGCACATATGTTTTATTTACTTTGTATTCGTTTTTTCTTGCAAATTCTATATCATTTACAATATTTTTAAATGTTTTTTCACATTCATTAATATTTGTTTGTACTTCATCCCAATTACCTTGTCCAACAACTGAATATGCATTTATTAAAAATGCCTTTGTTTGTTTTACATTTTGTATATTATTTTCTGCTGATATTCCTTTTTCATAAATTGGTATATATGAATATAACTTTGCTAAATTTGTTAATGTATCTTGCTTATTTTCATTTTTTATACTTATTATTGTACTATCTATATCTGTACTAAATGCAACTACATCATCATTATTAACATTTAAGCTATATAAATCTAATAATATTACAGTCCATGCTTCATTAAGACTCTCTATTTCATATTTTATTCTTTCCCAATCTATTTCTTCTTTGTTTGAAGCAAGTATTGCATTAGGTTCCATTTTTGTTGTATTTATATCGCTCTCTGAATTTTTACCACTTTCCGATTGTCCAGAGCTTTGTTGTCCCTCTTTTTGTGTTGTTGTCTTTTCTTCTCCTCCAACGCTTCCTGTTGATAGCTTTTGTGATTCTTCTTGCATTTCTACTCTTTCTGAAGAAACTTTATAATTTTCTAAACTTATATTGTTTAAATCATTTATTAAACTAATTATATGTGTATCTAAATAATTTAGTTCTTCTCCCACTTTCCTTTTTAATTCTTTTTTGTCATCATTTTCTTTTGTACATCCTGTCATTGTTAATGTACATATTATTATAAAAATTGCAAAAACATTTTTAATTTTTTTCACATGTATCACCAAGCATATTATTTCCAATATTTTTGTGATTATTCTTTTAATACTTTGGTAAAACTAATTTTATATAAAATTTAAAGGAGTTTTTTAATTGAATACAGTTGTTAGTTTATATAGTCAAATTGAAAAAGAAATATCTACTTTTTTAAAAAGTTTTAATAATTTAAAAATTGATAATAATGTTTTAGAATGGAAAAAAGAGTTTGAAAATCCAATTGAAATTGCAGATATTATAGGTGTTTTTATAGAGAATAATGAAAAATTTAAAATTAATATGTGGATTAGTTTAGATTATGGCTTGTTTTTAAATGTTACTGAACATAATGCAGATCAAATAATAAGATACCTTTTTGAAAGGTATCCTTATTAATTATTCTTTATTGTTTTTTTCTTCTAATTCTTCTTTTACTTTAGTTGCTTCTTCCTCTTTTTCTGGTTTAATTTCAACTTCTTCTAATTTTTCTTGGGCCTTATTTAATACTGCTTTTTCGTCTGTTTGTTTTTCTCCACATTTAGGACAAAATTGTGCATCTACATCTATTTCTGCATAGCATTTTGAGCACATTCTTTTTTTGTTTAATGTTAATATTTCTATTCTTGATTCTTCTATTTCTTTACATAGTTTATCTAATTTAGAACATTCTTCTAAAAGCTCTTCTTTTATATCTATTTTTTCTTCTCTTATATATTTTTCATATACCTTTTTTCCTATTTCTATATATATGTCATTCACTTTTGATTTGTTTTCATTTATTTTCATTTTTAATTTTGTTTCTTTTGCAATTTTGTTTGTTGTTTCTGTTGTTTTTTTACCTATATCATTAAAAAATCCCATTTTTTCCTCCTCTTGTATTATAAATTATACTAATTATTTTTACCTTTTTTTATATTGTTATACATTTTACTTTTTAAAATTTAGTTTGTTTTCTGTTCCATTTTTTATTCTTTTTAAGTTTTCTCTATGGTTAAATATTACCAATACTGCTATTAAGATACTAATCATTATAGGCGCAATTTTAACTTCTCCCATAAATATTGTAAGTATTGGATATAGCACTGCTGAAAGTATAGAACCTACTGATACCATTTTTGTAAAAGCCATTATTATAACTGCAAATATTAGGCATATTAATCCTATTTTCCAATTTAGTGTAATTAATACTCCAAGTGCTGTTGCAACACCTTTTCCTCCTCTAAATTCAAAGAATATTGGAAATGTATGTCCTAGTATTGCAAAAAATCCTGCTATATATTTTAGCAATGCTACATCAACATCTTTCCATATTTTACTTGCAATTATTGCTACTACTATTGCTAATACTCCTTTTAATACGTCACATAGTAATGTTAGTGCTGCTACTTTTTTTCCTACTGTTCTTAATACATTTGTTGTTCCAGCATTTTTACTTCCTTTTTCTCTTACATCAAATCCTGCAAATTTTCTACTGAAAATTACCGAAAAGCTTATACTCCCTAAAAAATATGCAATTATTGCAACTCCTGTATATACTCCTATCATTTTTATTCCTCCTTTTCTCCCTTTTCTCTTGTAATTACTCTTATTGGCGTTCCGGTTATTCCAAAGTTTGTTCTTATTTGATTTACTAAATATCTTTCATATGAAAAATGAAATAATTTTTTGCTATTAACAAATATTACAAAAGTTGGTGGTTTTGTACTTGCTTGTGTAGCATATAATATTTTTAATCTTCTTCCTTTATCTGTTGGTGGTTGTACTACTGCTATTGCTTCATTTATAACTTGATTTAACATTGATGTTGA
>CAYMXX010000030.1:0-11469 GCA_964394545.1 uncultured Clostridium sp. | reverse complement strand
ACTTAAATTTAGTAATTTTATTGATTTTTTTTGTTTGTTAATATACAATTTCTTTATATAAATTATATAGGTGATTAGTTTTATGAAAAGAAAAACAAAAATTATTCAAATAGATAATAAAGGTAAAAAAAGACTACGTATTTCCTTAATAATTGGCTTTATTTTATTAATTCTTTTAGTTTTACGTTTGTGTGTTTTACAATTTGTTCAAGGCTCTAGTTTAAAGGAAGAGGCAGTTCAAAGACAAATTGCTAGTAAAACTATCACTCCTTCTAGAGGTACAATATATGATTCTACTGGTAAAATACTTGCAAAAAGTACTGATGTTGATACTGTATATGTAAATCCTACAAATGTTAAATACAAGGATAAAACCGAAGTTAATAAAGAAATTTTAGCTCATAAATTTAGTGAAATTTTTGAACTTGATTATGATGAAACATTGGAAAAACTTAATACAAAAACTTCTGCTTTTAAATTAGCAGATAAAGTAGATCACGAAAAAATTGTTTTATTAGAAAGTTGGCTCTCAGAAAATAAAATCACCTACGGAATAGAAATAGAAGAAGATAATAAAAGAGCATATCCATACAATAACCTTGCATCAAGTTTAATTGGTTTTACTCGTTCTGACGGTTCTGGTGCAATGGGATTAGAGTATAGTCTTGATGAGATTTTATCTGGAACTGCTGGTAAATTGCTTACTACAACAGACTCAATAAATGGAGAAATTCCAAACGGTGAAATTTCTTATGTTCCTGCTCAAAATGGTAATGATGTTACTCTTGCTATAGATGCAAATATTCAATTAATTGTTGAAAAATATCTTTCACAAGCTGTTGTTGATAATAAAGCTGATGGTGGAAATGTTATAGTTATGAATCCTTCTAATGGAGATGTTTTAGCGATGGCAACATATCCAGATTACGACTTAAACACACCATATATAATAAATTCTGATGAATTAAAAGAAAACTGGGATACTTTATCTGCAGAAGAAAAGGATTCAGCACTATATAAAATGTGGAATAATAGTGCAGTCCAAAGTACATATGAACCTGGTTCAACTTTTAAAATAATTACTGCTGCTGCTGGTTTGGAAGAAGGAATTGTTACAACAGATAATCGTAATGATTTTTATTGTTCTGGATCTGAACAAGTTTCTAGTGTTACTATGAATTGTTGGAGACACTATAACCCACATGGTTCAGAAAGCTTAAGAGATGCACTCGCTAATTCTTGTAACCCAGCTTTTATACAATTAGGTAGAAAAATTGGTGCAAAAACTTTATATAAATATTATAGAGCTTTTGGGTTATTTAATAAAACTAATTCATATTTTTATGGAGAATCAAACAGTGTTTTCTTCTCAGAAAATAATATTAATGAATTTAACGTTGCTACTATGTCATTTGGTCAAAGATTTACAATTACTCCTATTCAATTAATTACAGCTGTATCATCTATAGCAAACGAAGGAGTTCTTATGCAGCCACGTATTGTAAAAGAAATAAAAAATACAGATACCAATTCAATAACTACTATTGAACCAAAAGAAATAAGACAAGTTGTTTCAAAAGAAACTGCAGATAAATTGATGGACATGTTAGAATATGTTGTAGCCGAAGGAACTGGTAAATATGCAAAAGTTCAAGGATATTCTGTTGGTGGAAAAACTGGTACATCAGAACCTTTATCTGGTAGTGAAGATGAAGGATATGTTGCTTCATTTATTGGACTTGCTCCTACTGTAAATACACAAGTTGTAGTTTTAGTTACAATATATAATCCAAAAGGTGATAGTTATCAAGGTAGCCAAGTTGCAGGTCCTGTTGTATCTCAAATTTTATCAGAAGTATTACCCTATTTAGGTATACCTTCTAATAATGAAATTGCAAGTAGTTCTACAAATTCTACATATACAACAGTAACTCTTCCTGATGTTACAGAAAAAACTATTTCAGAAGCAAGACAAATATTAAAAGATGCTGGCTTTTCCGTTAGAATTACTAGTGACGAAGATGCCTCTACAACGGTAGTAACAGACCAATTACCAAAACCAGGCGTTTCTTTAATACAGGATTCTACTATACATTTATTTACAGAAAATTCAAACGAAAGAACTGAGACTACAGTTCCTAACTTTAAAGGAATGTCTGCTGCAAGTGCTGTTAATTCAGCAGAAGCTTCTAATTTAAATTTAGTAATTAATGGTTCCGGAATTGTTATTGCACAGGATGTAGCCTCTGGGAAATCAGTTGAACAAGGCACAGTAGTTACACTTACATTGCAACAAGAAACTGGTGGATATTAAAAAGAGCTAAAACTTAAAAAATAATGGGATTAAAAAATATATTAGTGTATAATTATAGAGGTGAATTTTATTGAATTTATATGAAGAAACAAAATATATTTTAAAAAAATATGGTATTACAGCAAACAAGAAGCTAGGACAAAATTTTTTAATAGATGAAAATGCAATAGAAAAAACAATAGAAGGTTCTAAAGCTTGTAAAAACGATTTAGTAATAGAAATAGGCCCAGGACTTCGGAACTCTTACAAAACCATTATTAGAAAATGCAGGAAAAGTTATATGTATAGAATTAGACACAAGAATGATACAAATATTACAAGATAGATTCTCTATGTATAGTAATTTTGAGCTAATTAATAATGATGTTTTAAAAGTAGATTTAAAAAGTCTGATAAAAGAAAATAAAAAGGGTGAAATAAAAAATGTTAAGATAGTTGCAAATTTACCATACTATATAACAACACCAATAATAATGAAATTATTAGAAGAAAGGCTAGAAATAGAAAGCATTACAGTAATGGTTCAAAAAGAAGTGGCAGATAGATTAGTTGCAAAGCCAGGAGAAAAAGATTCTGGAGCAATAACATGTGCAATTAGTTATTTTGCAAATGCGCAAAAAATATTAGAAGTCCCAAATACTTCTTTTATGCCAGCACCTGAAGTTAATTCTAGTGTAATAAAATTAAATATATTAAATGAACCATCGGTTAAAGTTAAAAGTGAAGAAATATTATTTAAAGTAATAAAACTTGCATTTGCACAAAAAAGAAAAACACTTTTAAATGCACTTACAAATGGAAATTTAGCTAGTAAAGAGGAAATAGAAAAAATGCTTATAACATTAAATTTAGATTTAAAAATAAGAGGAGAAAAACTATCTTTACAAGATTTTGCAAACATTGCAGATTACATGGAAAATGTATAATGTTTTAGTAGGAGGGAACAAATGAAAAAAGAAAAAGGAATAACCATGGTTGCTTTAATTATGACAATTATATTAATGTTAATACTTGCTACAGTTACAGTTACTGTATCAATTAATGGTGGCTTAATAAATTCAACAAAAGAAGCAAAAGAAAATGCAAGAGGATTAGATGTAGAAAAAGAAGTAGAGCTATGGAAGATGAGTGTAAAAGAAGATAGAGAGAACGGAAAAATACTTAATGAGATATTGAAAGAATTGAAAGAAAAAGGGTTACTTACAGAAGAAGAGATAAGTACAATAAAGGAAAACAAAAAAATAACAATAGGAAATAAAACAATAGATTTTAATATAATAAATAATGAGATAGAAGAACCGGGAAATTGGGAAGACGAAACTGTTCTAGCTATAAAAATAGGAGACTATGTAGATTATGATCCGACTTTAAGAGTAGAAGTGAGTAACGAAGAAAAGTTAACATATATTTCACCTGTAGGGATGGCATCAAGTCATGGAAATGGATATTTAGAGCAAAAATTTGAAGCAAGTAAAGATATAAAATGGAGAGTATTTAATATTAACAAAACAAATGGAACAATAACATTAATATCAGAGGGGATAATAGGAGCAGAAAGAAATGGGACTTTGCAAAATGATTTTGTCCTAAATGGTGCTATTGGGTATTTATACTCAGAACAAGAAATAGAAAGTGCATGTGCTATTTATGGATATGGTTATGGAGCAGATACCTCTAAAAGTACAACGTATAATGCGGGAGGACCATTTGATGAAACAGAAACAGTAACAATAAATGGAACAGGCGCAAGAAGTGTAGATGTAAAAGATCTTATGGGAAGTGAACCAACGTATTTACCACAGTCAGTTGGATCAATATATTATCCAACTATAAATGGTGAAGCATCAGGAAAATCGACAGAAACATCAGATAGTAAATTTAATTGTTCTTCAGTATCAACTTATTATATAAATAATAATAATATAATATTTAAAAATGAAGATGGACAAAATATAACATACTGGCTAAAATCAAGAACAATGAGAAAACAACGGAGAAAATAGCATTAGATTTTGCAACTGGATAGTTTTGAATGAAGGCAAAATTAATGATAAATATTTATGTGGTGGAAGCGAAGAAACATTAGCCATGGGTGGAGGAGGAGTAACAGGATTTGGAATCAGACCACTAGTTGTATTAAGAAAAGGAATAACATTAACAAAGAGTACTACAGATGAAGAAGGAAACCTAACATGGCATATAGAATAATTTAAGGGTCGTCGAGAAGATGACCTTTTATAATTTGATATTGTGGCTAGACTATAAAATTGACAAAATAGCCATTTTGAGGTACAATTAATATGTTTTGATAATAAAAAGGAGAGATAAAAAATATATGTCAAATTTTAATATTAAATTGCTAAATAATTTAGAGTCAAAAACAAAAGTATATTTAACAATAATAGCAATTATTTTAATAGCATTATGTGTAAATAATATAGCATATATAATTCCAAGTATAATTGGATATATACTAATAATTGCATATACAGTATGGGTTTATAAAAGAAGAAAAAGTGAAATATCAGATTATATAACAGATTTAACAATAAATGTAGACTCAGCAGCTAAAAATACATTAATAAATTCACCATTTCCAATAATAATATTGGAGACAGATGGAAATGTTATATGGAAAAGTTCAAAGTTTAATAAAGAATTTGCCAATGTTGGCATAAATGCTTATATAGATGATATAGCAAAAGAAATAAAAATGGATATAGAAAATCAAAACACAACCCAAATAGACAAGCAAATAAGTATAGAAGATAAAATTTACCACATAATAGGAAACTTTGTAAAAATAAAACAAAAAAATGCCAAAAAAACAAGTAAATATATGACAATACTATATTTTGTGGATATAACAGAAAAACAAGAGATTTTAAAAAAATATGAAGAATCTAAATTGTGTGTTGGTATAATAATGGTAGACAATTATGAAGAAGTAATTCAAAGAATTCAACCAGAAGAAACACCTCAAATAATGGCTCAGATAGAAAAAGACTTATATGATTGGGCGAATGAAGCAGAAGGAATTATGATAAAAAAAGAGAGAGATACATTTGTTTTTGTATTTGAGCAAAAAGATTTAGATAAAATGAAAGAGGAAAAATTTGCTATATTAGATAAAATAAAAGAAATAAGAAATGATGAAAATTTACAAATAACATTAAGTATAGCAATATCTAATGATGGAAATACAAATTACGAAAAATATCAATCTGCAACAGATGCAATGGATATTGCATTAGGTAGAGGTGGAGATCAAGCGGTTATTAAAACAGAAGGAAAATATATATTTTTTGGAGGAAGAGCACAAGAACTTGAAAAGAGAACAAAAGTAAAAGCAAGAGTTGTTGCTCATGCATTGGAAGAGTTAATAGAAGATGCGCAAAATGTAATAATAATGGGACACTTAAACAGTGATATTGACTCAATGGGATCAAGTCTAGGATTATACAGGTTTGCCAAAAACTTAAACAAAGAAGCATATATAATAAATAATAAAACAGGTTTATCATTAGATAGTTTTATAGAAACATTAGAAAAACAAGAAGAGTATAAAGACATATTAATAGACAAAAATAAAGCATTATCATTAATTACAGAAAATAGTTTACTTATAGTAGTAGACACTCATAAAAAAAGTTATGTAGAAGTTCCGGAATTATTAGAAAAAACAGAAAAGATAGTAGTTGTTGACCACCATAGAAGAGGAACAGATTATATAGAAAATGCAATACTTACATTTCATGAAGCTTATGCTTCGTCTGCAGCAGAGTTAGTAACAGAAATTATAGAATATGCAACAAATGATATTGCGTTAAATCAAATAGAAGCTGAAAGCTTATATGCTGGAATAATGGTAGATACAAAGAATTTTACATTTAAAACAGGTGTAAGAACATTTGAAGCAGCAGCATATTTAAGAAAATATGGTATAGATATAATAAAAATAAAAAAATGGTTTCAAAGTGACTTGGAAAGTTACAATGTTATTGCAGACATAGTAAAAAAAGCAGAAATAATAAATGAATCAATAGGAATTTCTGAATACGAGGAAAAAGATAAAAATGCAAATTTAATATGTGCAAAAGCAGCAGATGAGCTTCTTACAATTAGCAATATAACAGCATCTTTTGTAATAGGAAATTTAGGAGATAAAATATGCATAAGTGGACGTTCAATAGGAGATATAAATGTTCAAATAATATTAGAAAAACTTCGGAGGTGGAGGACATATTACACTTGCAGGAGCACAATTAGAAGGAATGACTATGGAAGAGGCAAAACACGAATTAGTAATAAGAATAAATGAATATTTTACAGAACAATCGTAAAATATACAATAAACCACTAAAAAAGATAAAATTTAATGGACAAAAGAGAAATATTTAAGTAAATATATCACAAAATGCAAAAAACTTTTTCTTATTTGACAACTATATACGACAAAAAAATTAGTACAGTAATGGTACAATAACAAAATGTAAGGGAGGTACAAGCCTGTATGCTCCAATACACAAAAGATTAGAAAAAGTATGAAGGTGGTAAAAGGATGTTTCAAAATTTATCAAATGACAATGAAGAATATATAGAAGAGCAAACAGAAGAGATAGAAAATAAAAATAAAATAAACTTAAAAGAATTGTTTTCTGTATCTAATATAATTTTATATGCAATATCGTTTATGACATCAATGGTTAGCTTTGGCAACGAATTTGCTCCATTTGGGCTTGCAATTTTTGCAGCAGTATGCAGTAATGAAATTCCAGCAGGAATAGTATATATTTTTGCTGGAATAGGCACGCTTATAGGGTTTGGAGGAAGTGGCTTTTTATCATATTTATTAAGCTCTTTAATATTTATAGCATTGCTATTAATATTTAAACCCAAAAGAAGATATCCTGCAAGAAATGAAAAACAAAAGCTAGGTTTTTATGTTTTTATTTCTGCATTTCTAGTACAAGCAGGAAAAATGTTCTTTGATATATTTTTGCTATATGACTTATTAGCAAGTATAATTTTTGCATTAATGTCATATATGTTTTATAAAATTTTTACAAATTCAATTACAGTTATAAAAGAATATGGAAACAAAATGGCATTTACGGTAGAAGAAGTAATGGGAGCAAGCTTATTAGTAGCAATTGCTTTGTATTCTTTACATGGATTAAAAATCTTCAACTTATCAATTAGTAATATATTAAGTATAATGCTTGTATTATTTTTAGGCTGGAAAAATGGAATGTTAATAGGAGCTACATCAGGAATAACAATAGGAATGGTTTTGGGAATAATAGGTTCAAGTAGCCCTGTGCTAGTTGCATCATATGCAATATCACGGAATGTTTGCAGGAATGCTAAATAGATTAGGAAAAATTGGCGTTATAATAGGCTTCTGCTTAGGTAATGCAATACTTACATATGTAGCAAATGGAAATACAATAGCAGTAATTACAATTAGAGAAATATTAATAGCATCATTAGGATTACTATTAATACCTAAAAATGTAAATATAGATATTTCTGATATTGTTGGAAAAACTAAGCTTTTACCAGTAACAGGAGGAGCGTTAAATGAAGGAACAAAAACTGTAGAAAAGTTAAATACAGTTTCAGAAACAATTTCAGAAATAGCAAGAAGCTATCAAGAAGTAGCAGCAACAACTGCAGAAACAGAAGAAGAACTAGAAGAGGATGCAAAAAATCAATTTAAAGAAGAATTAATAAATAATATAGAAGAATTTTCAGAAAATTTACTTTATGAAGACTTTATGGAAATGGAAGACGATTTGCTAGATAGCATATATGAAGTTTTAGAAAAAGATGAAGAATTAAATAAAGACAATTTATTAGAGCTATTAGAAAGCCATAACAATTATATAATAGGATTAGATAACGAAGAAACTAAACAAGAAATAGAAAAAAATTTGGAACAAATAGTAAAAACAATAAATCACACATATAGAATAAACAAACTAAATCTTATGTGGAAACAAAGAGAAGCAAGTAATAAAAAAACGTTAGCAAATCAATTAGGTGGAGTATCAAAAGTAATATCTTCACTTGCTGATGACATTGAAATAAAAGAAAAAAATGTAGTGGACGACGTTCCACAAAAAGAAGAAAAATTCAATTTAAAAATTGCATCAGCCAAAATAACAAAAAGCAAAAGTGAAATATCTGGAGATACAAGTATTCAAACAAAGCTTCATGATGGAAAGTATATGATGGCAATAAGTGATGGAATGGGATCACGGTCCAAAAGCTAAAAAAAGTAGTTCAACTGTTATAAAGATGTTGGAAAGACTACTAAAAACAGGATTTGATAAAGATGTTTCAATAGGTTTAATAAACTCATCAGTAAATTTGAACTCAAATGAAGAAACATATGCAACAATAGATATATCTGTTTTTAATAGAAATACGGGAAACATAGAATTTGTAAAGAATGGAGCATGTCCAACATTTATAAAGTCAACAAATAAAGTAGAAGTAATAAAAGCAATATCACTTCCTGCAGGAATTGTAGACAAAATAGACTTAGTAGTATATGATAAAGATCTAAAAGGTGGAGAAATTATTGTAATGTGTAGTGACGGAATACTAGAATCTAATCAAGAATTAGAAAATAAGGAAATATGGGTAAAAGACCTTTTAGAAAATATAGAAACAGACGATGTTCAAAAAATAGCAGATATATTATTGCAAGAAGCCATAGACAACGATTATGGAATACCAAAAGACGATATGACAGTACTAGTTGCAAAAATTGAGAAGATATAAAATTGTCAAAAAGTATTTACAAAAATTTAATTTATGGTATAATAGAAATAGGAAGCCACAAAAATGTGGTTGCCATCGAAATGAGTAAAAAAACGCATCTCTAATAGCGAGCAGAGATGCGTTTTGCTTTATTTGCTAATAATTACAGCCAGAGCTATAATTAGGGCAAATGCTATAATAGTTGTAATAATCCAAGCGGTAAAAAGTAATATAATAATATGTAACATTGTTTGTTCTATCATTAGCATCACCTCCTTATCTTCAGTATAAAGAGATGACAGAGCCACATTTCTGCTTTTTCCTATTTCTAAAAAATATTATACCAAAACATGGAAATAAGTGTCAATAAAAACTGTCAAAAAAGCAAATAAAATAAAAATTGACAAAACCTATAAAATAATATAAAATATAAAATAGTAAAAAGCGTTTGATAAATGGAAATAATTAATAAAATTATTTAGTGACACATTTAGAGCTATATAGTAAAAATAAAAGAAGCGGGAATAAAATTCCAATTAGGGTGGCACCGCGGAGAAATAAAGAATCTTCGTCCCTGTATACAAAATAGTATACAGGGATTTTTGTGTTTATAAAACAAATTTTTAAGGGGGAATATAGATTATGAACAAGTACAGAACAAATAATTGTGGAGAATTAAGAATAAGTGACATAGGAAAAACAGTAAAATTAGCTGGTTGGGTACAAACAATTAGAAATTTAGGAGCAATGAAATTTATAGAATTAAGAGATGAAAATGGAATTACACAAGTAGTAGTATCTGCAGAAATGAATGTAAAAGATATTACAACAGAAAGTGCAATAGGAGTTACTGGAACTGTAATAGAAAGGGCAAGCAAAAACAATAAAATCCCAACAGGAGATATAGAAATAGAAGCACAAGAAATAGAAGTATTAGGAAAATGTAAAAACGTTTTGCCATTTGAAGTGAATTCAGAAAAAACTGGAGAAGCAAGAGAAGATTTAAGATTAGAATATAGATTTTTAGATTTAAGAAATAACAAACTACATGAAACAATTAAACTTCGTTCAGAAATAATGAAAACATTAAGAAATAAAATGGATGAATTAGGATTTACAGAAATACAAACACCAATACTTGCAAATTCATCACCAGAAGGAGCAAGAGACTTTTTAGTGCCAAGTAGAATTCACCCAGGAGAATTTTATGCACTACCACAAGCACCACAACAGTTTAAACAATTATTAATGGTTAGTGGATTTAATAAATATTATCAAATAGCACCATGTTTTAGAGATGAAGATCCTAGAGCAGATAGAGCACCCGGAGAATTTTATCAATTGGATTTCGAAATGAGTTTTGCTGGACAAGAAGATGTTTTAAAAGTTTTGGAAGATGTATTTACAACAGTATTTACAAAACATACAAACTGGAAAGTAGACGAAGCTCCATTTATTAGAATTCCATATTTAGAAGCAATGGAAAAATACGGTTCAGACAAACCAGATTTAAGAAATCCACTTATAATACAAGATGTAACAGAGGTATTTGAAAACACAGAATTTAATGCATTTAAAGATAAAACAATAAAAGCAATTGTAGTTCCAAATGGAGGAAGCCAAAGCAGAAAATTCTTTGATAGTATGACAGAATTTGCAGTTCAAGAAGCAAATGCAAAAGGATTAGCTTGGGTAAAATTTGATGAAACAAATAATCCAGTTGGGGGAATTGCAAAATTTATAGATGAAGAAACAAAAATAAAATTGCAAGAAAAATTAGGAGCTAAAAAAGAAGATAGCTTATTCTTTATAGCAGATGAATTTAAAACAGCACAAAAAATTGCAGGAGCTGTAAGAATAGAACTTGCAAACAGACTAGATTTAATAAAGAAAGGTGAATACAAATTCTGTTTTATAGTAGATTTCCCAATGTATGAATTATCAGATGAAGGAAAAATAGATTTTTGCCATAATCCATTCTCAATGCCACAAGGCGAAATGGAAGCATTAGAAACAATGAATCCGTTAGATATTTTAGCATATCAATATGATGTTGTATGTAATGGATACGAAGTTGCATCAGGAGCTGTAAGAAATCATAATCCAGAAATAATGGTAAAAGCATTTGAAATAGCCGGATACAAAGAAGAAGATATAAAAAATAGATTTGGAGCATTATACACAGCATTCCAATATGGAGCACCACCACACGCAGGAGCAGCACCAGGGCTAGATAGAATGGTAATGCTAGTAGCAGACTCAAACAACATAAGAGAAGTAATAGCATTCCCAAAAAATAAAAAAGCAAGAGACTTGCTAATGAGAGCACCAAGTGTTGTTACAGAAGAACAATTAAAAGATGTACATATAAAAATAGAAACAGA
>CAYMXX010000029.1:0-12178 GCA_964394545.1 uncultured Clostridium sp. | reverse complement strand
ACCAAGTGAATCTGCAATATTAAAATCAAAAGAAATAGATGAACTAAAAACAACTGTAATACATACAAGATGTAAAGGTTGTGAAAACAGATGCTTACTTACATTTAATGAATTTTCTAATGGTAAAAAATTTATATCAGGAAATAGATGTGAAAGAGGAGCAGGGTTAGATAAATCTAAAAAAGAAATTCCTAATTTATATCAATATAAATATAATAGGTTATTTAATTACAAACCATTAGAAGAAAAAGAAGCAACAAGGGGAACTATTGGAATACCAAGAGTTTTAAACATGTATGAAGATTATCCATTTTGGTTTACCTTATTTACAAACTTAGGTTTTAGAGTAATTCTTTCGGAAAAAACAAACAGAAAAACATATGAAAAAGGTATGGAAAGCATACCATCAGAATCAGTTTGTTATCCAGCAAAACTAACACATGGACATATAATAAATTTGATAGAACAAGGCGTAAAAACAATATTTTACCCATGTATAATGCACTCTAGAAAAGAAGATGAAAAAGCAAATAATAGCTTTAATTGCCCAATAGTAATATCATATTCAGAAACATTAAAAAATAATGTAGAAGAATTAAAAAATGTAGAATTTATAAATCCATTTTTGCCATTTAATAAAAAAGGGCTTAGCAAAAGGTTTTTAGAAATAGAAGAATTTAAAAAATATAATTTTACTAAAACAGAATTAAATAAAGCAATAAAAAAGGCAGAAGAAGAATATCAAAATTTCAGAGAAGATATACACAAAAAAGGTGTAGAAACTTTAAAATACATTAATGAACATAACTTAAGAGGAATTGTGCTTGCTGGAAGACCATATCATTTGGATGGAGAAGTAAACCATGGTATAGATAAAATGATTACAAGCCTAGGAATAGCAGTACTTACAGAAGATAGCGTTGCATCTTTAGGAGAAGTAAAAAGACCACTAAGAGTTGTAGACCAATGGATGTTCCATTCAAGATTGTATGCAGCAGCAGATTTTGTAGGTAAACAAAAAAATCTAGAATTAGTCCAATTAAACTCATTTGGATGTGGAGTAGATGCAGTAACAACAGACCAAGCAGAAGAAATTTTAGCAAGCTACAATAAAATGTATACACTAATAAAAATAGATGAAATAAATAATTTGGGTGCAATAAGAATAAGAATTCGTTCATTACTTGCAAGTATGAATAATAGATGTGAAGAACAAAATAAAGAAGAAAAAGGAAACTATGAAACAGTAAAAAAACAATTTACAAAGCAAATGAAAAAAGACTATACAATATTAATTCCACAAATGGCACCAATACATTTTGAATTATTTGAATCAGTATTAAACTCTGAAGGATATAAAGTAGAAGTACTAAAAAAATGTACTAGCAAAACAGTAGAAACAGGATTGAAATATGTAAATAATGATGCTTGTTATCCATCAATTTTAACAACAGGTCAAATGATAGAAGCACTTCAAAGTGGAAAATACGATACAAACAAAACAGCACTTATGATTTCACAAACAGGTGGAGGCTGTAGAGCAACAAACTACATAGGATTTATAAGAAAAGCGCTAAAAGATGCAGGCTTTTCAAATGTACCAGTAATATCATTTAATATGGCAGGACTTGAAAAAAATTCTGGTTTTAAAATAACTTTAAAATTATTAAAAAAATTAGTAAAAGCAGTAATTTATGCAGATTTATTACAAACTGTGTTACATAAAAACAGAGCGTATGAAGTAAATAAAGGCGAAACAAAAAAAGTATATGACAAATGGATGAAAAAATGCAAAGAATTGCTAAAAACAGCAAATACAAAAGAATTTAACAAAAGCTTATACGAAATAGTAAATGATTTTGAAAAAATAGAATTAGATACAAGCATAGAAAAACCAAAAGTAGGAATAGTAGGAGAAATATTAATAAAATATCATCCATATGGAAATAATTTTGCAGAAGAAATATTAGAAAAAGAAGGCGCAGAAGTATATATGCCTGAATTAATGGGATTTGCAAAATACGCACTAAAAAACAATCCAATAAAACATCAATTACTAAAAACATCTAAAATAACAGCAGATGCATTTGAAATTCTATTAGATTTATTAAGCAAAATAGAAAAAGACTATGAAAAAGCATTAGCAAGTTCTAAAAAAGGATATATGAAACCATGTAATATAAATAAACTTGCAGAAGAAGTAGAAGAAGTATTATCTACAGGGAACCAAACAGGAGAAGGATGGCTTTTAACAGCAGAAATAATGGAATTTATGAACGAAGGAGTACAAAACATTATATGCTTACAACCATTTGCATGCTTGCCAAACCATATTGTAGGAAAAGGTGTAATAAAAACAATAAGAGCAAAATTCCCAGAAGCAAACATAACGCCAGTAGACTATGACCCAGGAGCAAGCGAAACAAACCAAACAAACAGAATAAAATTACTTATGACAGTAGCAAAAGACAACCTAAAAGCAAATAAAAAAAGAAACAAAATACTAAAACAAGAAAACAATCTAAAAGATTTAGAAAAATTAATTGTGTAAAATTTGAACAAATTAAAATTGGACAAATTGTAATTTGTAATTAAATTCAAAATTAAAATATTAAAATTCAAAAAATCGTTCAGGTCATGTCGCTTTCATAGAAATTGTAAATCTTCTTGCTTCGCAGCGCCCTCATTAAAAATGAGATTCCCTACTGCACTCGAAGAACAATTTCTAATTCAAGCTAACTCCATTCGCAATTTTTTTCATTTTTAATATTTTAATTTTTGAGGGAATACATTGCAAACGTTGTAGGGTCGCACTCCTGGGCGACCCAAACCAAAATTATTTGCCAAAAACATATTGCAGATGTCTGTAGGGGCGAATTGCATTCGCCCGTGACCTGTAAGGAATTCCCTATAAAATAGAAATTATTATAATTTAAGAAATTTCTGCGATGCATTCGGGCGAATGCAATTCGCCCCTACAACGTTTGCAACAATTTTGAATTTAATTACAAACTACAATTTATATAATTATAAATGGAGGAAAAGATGTTAAGAACAATAGAATTATATTTTTTACTATTTTTTACCTATTCAGTATTAGGTTGGATAATGGAAGTAATAAAAACATTAATAGATAAAAGAAAATTTGTAAATAGAGGATTTTTAATTGGACCATATTGCCCAATATATGGTTATGGAGTAATATTACTTACAATATTATTAAAAAAATATCAATCAGATATACCTGCAACATTTATATTTTCAATACTAATATGTGGTACACTAGAATATTTTACAAGCTATTTTATGGAAAAAATTTTTCATGCAAGATGGTGGGATTATAGCAAAAGAAGATTTAATATAAATGGAAGAATTTGCTTAGAAACATTATTACCCTTTGGTATAATGGGATGCCTTATACTTTATATAGTAAATCCGGCATTCCTAGGAGTTTATAGCAAAATTCCAAATATAGCATTACATATTATATGTGGAATATTATTTATTATATATATAGCAGATAACATAGTATCAGGAAAGATAATATCAAATCTAAAAGAAATTTCTGCAAATGTAAAGGACAATACAGAAGAAATATCAAAAAAAGTAAAAAAGATTATAACTCAAAAATCTGCTTTACATAGAAGATTGGTAGAAGCATTTCCAGCAATAAAAGCAAAAGTTAATTTAAAGGATTGGATAACAAAAGGCGAAGAAAAAATAAATGAATTAAAAAATAGAAAATAAATAAAAATATATTAAAATGACGCAAATTGTTGCGTCATTTTAATTATATAAAGTCGAAAAAAGTCAATAAGTGTAAATAAAATTCACACCATATTTCTTTTACAAATCTTTACAATTTAATCCTTTTAGTGTATATTATATTAAGAATAAGATAGAGAGGGAGATATATGGAGAGCTTTGATGAACTAAGAAAAAAATATACAAGTTTTATATTCGATGATTATAAAATAATACAAAAAGATAATGAAACAATAGAAATAACATTTTTCTTTGAAATTATGGGATTAAAAAAATTTAGACCAAAAATAGAAATAAGCAAAATAGGTATAGATTTTGACCATATTAACACAAAAACTTTAAAAGCAATAGTATTTAATATGGGATTAGTAGAGCTAATTAGTTATTGGAAAGTAGCATGTCCAAGAAGGATAATTATAGAATGTGGCAAATTAACAGAACAACAAATAGATTGGCTTAAAAAATTATATTACAATGGACTAGGTGAATTTAGATATATTAATCATATAGAAAAAATACCTATGGAAGAATTATTTCAAATAGAATGTAATTGTAGACCAGAATATTCTAGTACAAGTAATTATTTGGAAACAAGCCTAGAATATAAAGGAACATTAATTCCAGTAGGTGGAGGAAAAGATTCTTGTGTTACACTAGAATTATTAAAAGAATATAAAAAAGATAATTTATGTTTAGTAATAGGAGATAAAGAGCCACAATTAAAAGCAATAAAAAAAGCTGGTTATAAAAAAGAACAAATAATACATGTAAAAAGAACAATAGATAAAGAATTACTAGAATTAAATAAAAAAGGATATTTAAATGGACACACACCATTTTCTGCAATGCTTGCTTTTACATCATATTTGGTTGCATATCTTACAGGAAAAAGATATATAGCAATTTCAAATGAATCAAGCAGTAATGAAAGTAATGTAAAAGGAGAAAAAATAAACCACCAATATTCAAAAAGTTTTGAATTTGAAGAAGATTTTAGATGGTATGTAGAAACATTTTTAGAAGATAAAGTTGAATATTTTAGCATGTTAAGACCTTTAAACGAATTGCAAATTGCAAAATTATTTTCTGAAACAAAAAAATATCATAAAATATTTAGAAGTTGTAATAGAGGAAGTAAAGAAATTCCTTGGAAATGGTGCTGTAATTGCCCAAAATGTTTATTTGTATTTATAATACTTAGTCCATTTTTATATAAAAAGAAACTACTAAAAATATTTAAAGAAGATTTATATGAAAATAAAGATTTATTAGAAACTTTTATAGGATTGTGTGGCTATGGAGAAGTAAAACCATTTGAATGTGTAGGAACATATGAAGAAGTAAATTATGCAATAAGTAAAACTATAAAACAATTAGAATCAGAAGAAAAAGAATTACCATACTTATTAAAATATTATAAAGAGAATTATGAGTTAGTAGATATAAATACTAATATAGAAAAAAGATATAATGAAGAAAACAATGTACCGAAAGAATTTGATACAGAATTAAGGAAGGCTATTTTAGATGATTAATGAAATTATTGAATTTTTAAAAGATAAAAAAATCGCAATATTAGGTTTTGGACTAGAAGGAAAATCTACATATAAATTTATAAAAAAATATTTATCTGAGCAAGAAGTAACTATACTATTTAAACAAAAAGATGAAAAAACTTCATCTGATATAGATTTTAATAAAGCAAAAAATGATGAATTTACAAAAATTATAATAGGAGAAGATTATTTAAATAATTTAGAACAATATGATTTAATAATAAAATCTCCAGGTATTTCTTTAAAAGATATTGATTTATCAAATATAAAAGATAAAATAACATCACAATTAGAAATGTTTTTAGAATATTCAAAAGCCCTTACAATAGGAATAACTGGTACAAAAGGAAAAAGTACAACAAGTTCTTTGATATATGATATAATAAAAAAGCAAAACAAAAACGTAGAACTACTAGGAAATATTGGAATACCTATATTTGAAGAAATAGAAAAAATAAACAAAGAAACAATAGTAGTTTTAGAAATATCATCACATGCATTAGAATATATAAAAAGATCACCAAATATTTCAATAATTTTAAATATATATGAAGAACATTTAGACCATTACAAAACTTTTCAAAAATATATTGATGCAAAATTTAACATATTAAAATTTCAAAAAGAAAACGATATTGCAATATTTAACTTAGATAACAAAAATATAGAAAAGCAAAATTATAATTTTAAAAATGCTGATTATGCTGTAACAATGCAAGCCAAAAATGCTGTAACGAAAAATACAATGCATATAAAAGATAATTATATATGCTATAACAATAAAAAAATGTATTGCATAAATGACAATAGAAAGCTAAAAGGAAATCATAATTTAAACAATATAATGTTTGTATTGGCAGTAAGTAATATTTTAAAATTAGACATTAATAAAACAATAGAAGCAATAAATGAATTTAATCCATTAGAGCACAGATTAGAATACGTGGGAACTTTTAATAAAATTCAATATTATAATGATTCAATAGCAACAATTCCAGAATCTACAATCGAATCAATAAAAGCGTTGAAAAATATAAATACACTTATTGTTCGGAGGAAATGATAGGGGAGTAAATCAAGAAAATTTAATAGATTTTTTAAAAAATAGTAAAATAGAAAACATAATTTGCTTGCCAAAAACAGGAGAATACATATATAATGAACTAAAAGATAGTAATAAAAAATTATATATGGTGCAAACAATGGAAGAGGCAGTAAAAACTGCTAAAAAAATTACAAAACCAAATACAATTTGTTTGATGTCACCAGCAGCTTCTAGCTATGGATATTTTAAAAATTTTAAAGAACGTGGAAATATATTTAAAAAATGTGTTGCAAATTAAAAGGAGCAAAAAATGTTAAATCAATTTTCAAGAACAGAAATGTTAATTGGAGAAGAAGGAATAGAAAAATTAAACAATTCCAAAATTGCAATATTTGGAATTGGTGGAGTAGGTTCATATGTAGCAGAAGCACTTGCAAGAACTGGAGTAGGAAACTTTATATTAGTAGATAACGATAAAGTAACAATTACAAATATCAATAGACAGATTATTGCAACAACAAAAACAATTGGACAGTATAAAGTAGATTTAATGAAACAAAGAATACTAGACATTAATCCAGAAGCAGAAGTAGAAACATATAAAACATTTTACATGCCAGATTGCAAAGAAAATATATTAGACAATTCAATAGATTATATAGTTGATGCAATAGATACAGTAACAGCTAAAATTTATTTAATAGAAGAGGCTCAAAGACTTAATATTCCAATAATATCAAGTATGGGAACAGGAAACAAATTAGATCCGAGTAAATTTGAAATAACAGATATTTATAAAACAAGTGTATGTCCACTTGCAAAAGTAATGAGAAAAGAGTTAAAACAAAGAAATATAAAAAAATTAAATGTCTTATATTCAAAAGAAGAACCTGTAAAAATAAAAAGAGATAGTGAAGAAGAAACAACTAAAAAACAAGTGCCAGGAAGCATAGCTTTTTCTCCATCAGTTGCAGGACTTATAATAGCTAGTAAAGTAGTAAAAGATTTAATAAATGAATAAGAGGGGGATAAAATGACTAGTGAAGAATTAGAAACAATTAAAAATATGCCAAAAGCTATTTTACATTTACATTTAGATGGTTCTTTAAGACCGGAAACTGTATATAAATGGCTTAAAGAAGAAGGTAAAGATGTTACTTTGGAACAAGTAAAAAAAGATTTGATGGTTGATAAAGATTGCAGAGATTTAAATGAATATTTGCAAAGATTTGATTTGCCACTAGAAGTTTTGCAAACAGAAAGTCATATAGAGCAAGCTACATACGAATTATTTGAAGATTTAGCAAAACAAAATGTAATATATGCAGAAATAAGATTTGCTCCAAGTCTACATACAAAACAAGGTTTAACATATGAAAAAATAGTAGAATCAGCAATAAGGGGTATGAATAAAGCAAAAGAAAAATATAAAATTCAAGGGAATTTGCTACTTTGCTGTATGAGAGGAGAAGATAATACAATAAGTAATTTAACAACAGTTGCAGCAGCAAAAAAATATTTAAACAAAGGTGTATGTGGAATAGATTTAGCAGGAGCAGAAGCACTATTTCCAACATCAGAATTTGCAGATGTATTTAAAATAGCAAAAAGTCAGGGCATTCCTTTTACAATACATGCAGGAGAAGCTGCAGGACCAGAAAGTATAAAAAAAGCCATTGAATTCGGTGCAAAAAGAATTGGACATGGAGTAAGATGCATAGAAGATGAGCAAATAGTTGGAGAATTGGCACAAAAAGAAATACCACTAGAAATATGTCCTATTAGTAATTTACAAACAAGAGCAACAGGAGAGAAACATCCTATAGAAGAAATTTATAAAAAAGGAATTCCAACCACTATAAATCCAGATAATAACACTGTGTCTAATACAAACATAATAGAAGAGTATAAATGGATTTTAGAACATACAAATTTAACTATAAACGACATAATAAAAATGAATCAAAATGCAATAAGAGGAGCATTTATATCGGTTCAAGAAAAAGCAACTTTAATGTGTAAATTTACAAATAATAAAGAAAACAAAATTTTATAAAAAAGAATAACCTTCTAAAATATGAATAAAATTAAATAACATATTTTAGGGGGATTTTTTATGTTTTATGTAACAAACAAAGATAAATTAATATCAGTAGGAATTGCATTAAGTACGGTTTTAGTGTTGTTTTTATTAGCAGCTACATTTAAGACGCAAAATATAGGTGCAACTATACAAACATCGGCAACTACTAATAAATTACTGCCAATATATAGTGTAGATACAGAAGAAAATAAAGTTGCGCTTACAATAAATTGTGCTTGGAATGCAGATGATATAGATTCAATTTTAGAAACATTATCAAACAATCAAGTTAAAGCAACATTTTTCATGGTGGGAAATTGGATAGAAAAATTTCCAGATGCAGTAAAAAAGATTTATGAAAGTGGTAATGAAATTGCAAATCATTCAGAATCACATCCACATGTAAATAATTTAACATATGAAAAAAATGTAGAGCAAATAGCAAAATGTTCGGAAAGAGTAAAAGAAATAACAGGTAATCATACTACATTATATAGAGGGCCTTATGGGGAATATAATGATACAGTACTAAAAGCAGCGAAATCATCAAATCATATTGCTATACAATGGAATATAGATTCGCTTGACTATAATGGACTTACAGGAGAACAAATGTGGGAAAGAATAGAACCAAAGCTGGAAAAAGGAAGTATAATACTTATGCATAATGGAACAGAAAATACAGCATTAAGTCTTAATGAATTAATAAAAAATATAAAAGAAAAAGGATATGAATTAGTTACAGTATCTGAATTAATATATAAAGATAATTATACGATTGATAATAATGGAGTACAACATAAATTGTAATAAATTAAAAATACAAGCATAAAATAAACTAAAGAAACAATACAAAGGAGAGATATATATGTGGTATACAATGTCTTTAGATGAGGTTTTAAAAAAATTAAAAAGTGATTTAAACACAGGACTAGATGAAAATAAAATAGAAGAAATAAGAAAAAAATATGGAGAAAACAAACTAACAGAGAAGAAAAAGGAAAGTATATTAGTAAAATTTGTAAAACAGTTTAACGACTTTATGATAATTATACTAATAATTGCAGCAGTAATATCAGCAATAATGTCTTATGTGGAAGGGTCTAACGATTATTTAGATTCTATAATTATAATATTTATAGTAGTTTTAAATGCAATAATGGGAGTAGTACAAGAAGCAAAAGCAGAAAAATCTTTAGAAGCTTTAAAAAAGATGTCTGCACCAACTGCAAAAGTAAAAAGGGATGGAATAGTATCAATTATTCCAAGTACAGATATTGTGCCAGGAGATTTAATAATAATTGAAACAGGTTCATATATTCCAGCAGATGCAAGACTTATAAAATCATATAATTTAAAAGTAGAAGAGTCAGCATTAACAGGAGAAACAGTTCCTGTTCTAAAAGATGAAAAAGTAATATTAAGTCCAAAAGCTCAAACAGGAGATATGATAAATATGGTATTCGGAGCAACTATTGCTGTATCACGGACATGCAGAAGCAATAGTAACTCGGAACAGGAATGAATACAAAAGTGGGAAAGATAGCAAGCCTAATAATTTCAGATGAATCACCAGATACTCCATTACAAATAAAACTTGGAGAGGTAGGAAAAAAACTTGGACTTGCAGCTCTTGCAATTTGCTTTTTAATATTTATAATAGGCTTATTCAAAAAAATTCCTGTAAATGAAATGTTTATGACATCTATTGGACTAGCAGTAGCAGCAATACCAGAAGGATTACCTGCAATAGTAACAATAGTGTTATCTATTGGCGTTACAAAAATGGCAAAAAGAAATAGCATTATAAGAAAACTACCAGCAGTAGAAACATTAGGAAGTAGCACAGTTATATGTTCAGATAAAACTGGAACATTAACACAAAATAAAATGAAAGTAGTAAAAGTAGAAGATTTAAATGCTAGGACCACAGAAGAAAACAAAAGAAATATCCTAAAATTAGCCTGTATGTGTACAGACTGTAATATTAATGAAAATAATGTTGAAGGTGAGCCAACAGAAGTAGCAATTGTAAATGCAGCATTAGATGTAGGAGAAAATAAAAACAATATATATAAAATTGAAAAACGAATAAATGAAATACCATTTGATTCAGAAAGAAAACTAATGACAACTATACATAAAACGGGAAATAAATATAGAATTATAACAAAAGGAGCACCAGATGTATTAATAAAAAGATGCAAAAAAATTTATAACTCCGGAAGAATAGAAGATTTAAGCAATAATAATAAATATATAATTTTAAACAAAAACGATAAAATGGCAAAAGAAGCATTAAGAGTAATAGCAGTAGCATATTTAGACATAGAAAATTTACCATCAAAAATTGATAGTAAATTAGAGAACAACTTAATTTTTGTTGGATTAATTGGTATGTATGATCCTCCAAGAGAAGGAGTAAAAGAAGCTGTACATAAATGCGAACAAGCAGGAATAAAAACAGTAATGATTACAGGAGACCATATAATTACAGCAAAAGCAATAGCAAAAGAATTAGGAATTTTAAAACTTGGAGCAATTGCAATAACAGGAGAAGAATTAGATAAAATTCCACAAAATGAATTAGAAAAAAATATTATGAATTATTCCGTATTTGCAAGAGTTTCACCAGAACATAAAGTACGAATAGTAAAAGCATTCCAAAGTAAACGGAAATGTTGTAGCAATGACAGGCGACCGGAGTAAATGATGCACCAGCATTGAAAAATGCAGATATAGGAATTGCTATGGGAAAACGGAGGAACTGATGTTGCAAAAAATGCATCTGATATGATACTCGCAGACGATAATTTTGTAACAATAGTAGATACAGTCAAAACAGGTAGACACATATATGCAAACATAAAAAAAGCAATACATTTTTTAATAGCAACCAATATAGGTGAAATAGTAGCAATATTTTTTGGACTTTTACTAGGACTAGAAACTCCTCTTTTAGCAATTCAACTATTGTGGATAAACTTAGTTACAGACTCATTTCCAGCAATAGCACTTGGTATGGAGCCACCAGAAAAAGATATAATGAATAAAAAACCTAATGATAACAAAAAAAGCATTTTTGCAGATGGACTGTGGGAAAAAATATTTTTAGAAGGATTTATGATAGGAATATTTACACTTTTCGCATTTAGTTTAGGAAATAGATTATATGGACTAGAAGTTCGGAAGAACAATGGCATTTATATCACTTAGTATGCTAGAATTGGTACACAGTTTTAATGTAAGAAACGAAGAATCTTTACTTAAAGCAGGAATATTCAAAAACAAATATTTAATTGGAGCATTTATATTAGGAACAATTTTACAAGTAGGAGTAGTAGTAGTACCTAAAATAGCAAACATATTTAATGTAGTACCATTAAATAGTAAGCAATGGATTTATACTGCAATGATTTCCGTATTACCGTTATTTATAGTAGAAATACAAAAAAAGATAAATGCAATAAAAATAGAAAAGCCAATCTATAAAACAATAATGAGAAAAAATTAATCTATAATTATCAAAAAACTTGCAAAATATAAAGTTATTATGTATAATGTATTCGTATTATTGCAAAAAATGTTACAATGATTACAATAATATTATTTATATGTTACAATTATATTATTTCTATTGACATATTAGAAAAATAAAATAAAATATAAGTAATATAAAAGAGGTGTATTTATGCGCGTTATAAGTGGCTCTGCAAGAGGAAAAAAACT
>CAYMXX010000028.1:0-12369 GCA_964394545.1 uncultured Clostridium sp. | reverse complement strand
AAAAAATTTTTAAGCCAGGCAAAATTAGATAAATGCAAAATAAAACTATTGACATGAAGGAAAATAACATATAAAATGGTAACGAAATAAAAAATGTAGGGGCGAACTGTGTTCGCCCGAGACCTGTTAAAAATACACAGAAAAAAGGAGAAACACGAATGACAAACCATGTAACCATTGGGGCTGTAACACACACACACACACACACACACACACACACACAGGGTAATTTAATAAACAATAAAAAAATAAATATATACGCTATATTTATGTGTTTTTTGCATAAAAAAATTGTAAAACAAAAAAACATATAAATATGGCGTATTTTTGCGCCAAAAAATAAATGCAAATTACAATTTATATAATAAAACAAAAGCAAGGAGGCAAAAAATGAAAGAACAAAAAGGTATAACAATGGTGACATTGGTAATGACCATAGTGATAATGTTAATACTGGTAGGAGTAACAATAACGGCATCTATAAATGGAGGATTATTCCAAACAACTAGGAAGACAACAATTTTGACAGAAATAAGCCAAATAAAAGAAGCATTAGAGGAAGAAAAAATCCAAAAAAAAATGCAAAAAAAATCTATAGATAATATAACAATAGAAGAATTAGAGATAACAGATAAATTAAAAGAAAAATATAAAGATAAAATAATAATATCTGAAACATGTGAAATAGAATATGACCCAAGTATAGTAACTGATGAAACGGAAAGAGAAGCGTTAGAAGAAAAGGGAGGAATTTGCTTAGCAGATTATTATACTTATAGAAATGACGGTACAGAAATAGCAGGATTAAGTGAAAAAGGTGCAGAAGCTATTGATAAAGGAAAGACTATTTTAATAATCCCAAGCAAAAATAAGGATGGAACCACTATTAGTTTTATTGGATCTTGGTCTTTAAATGCTGGTAATGGACAACAATATACAACACAAAAAGGAAAGATTAAAAAAATTATATTGCCGGATACAATACAAAGTATTGGCGACGCAGCATTACAGTGGCTTACAGGATTAGAAGAAATTAAAATACCAGAAAGTATTGAATGGATAGGATATCAAGCTTTTTTTGGATCATTTAAGCAGACAGGAAAACTATATGTTCCATATACAGAGTCTGAAATTGCTGAAATGAATTGGAATAGAAGTTGGAAACAAAATGTTAAAGCTACCATTGTTTATAAGGAGGAAACTTAAGAGCAGAGTAATAAATAAACTTAAAAAATAAAACAAAAATAAGGAGGAAGAAAAAATGAAAGAAAACAAAAGAGGAATTACCCTAATAGCGTTAATAATTTCAATAATTGTAATGCTAATACTAGTAGGAGTAACAGTAACAGTATCATTAAATGGAGGGCTGTTTGAAAAAGCAAGAGAAGGAGCAAATAAAACTCAAATAGAACAAGAAAAGGAAATATTAACTGCTGCAGTAATATATGCATATAATGAAAATACAGGTGAAATTGATAAAGGCAAATTAGAAGGACAGTTGAACGGATGGAATATAGAAGGTGAAGGACCATTTACATGTACAAGTCCAAAGGAAAATCAGTATAGAGTATCAAATAATGGAGAAGTGAAATATTGTTTGGGAACGGAATTAGAACAATATATATTTGGAGATGAACTAAAAGGAAGAAAAATTACTGAGATAATGAATGATGATAATGAATTTTATAATGAAGATGTAGAATTTATGTATGCTTTAAATGATAATGAAAACTGTTTTAAAGTATTCGTATATATAAAATATAATAACGCTATATATAGATTTAAAGAGGAATATGACGAGGAAGGTATTGTAGCAACCACAATGCCTGGGGAAGGTGTGACAAAGATATACGAACCAACAGGAAATGAAGGAAACTCTCTAAAAGATGTAACAGGAAATAATGAATATGAAGACTGGATTATAATATATGACAATGAGGACACATATGAAGCTGTATATAAATATGCAATAGGAGAAGTAGGATTAGGAGCAGAATATGAAAAAACAGATTTTACAAATGATGAAGATGCAAAAGATGAAGCTGATTTGGATAATGATGATACTGTAAGTGAATTAGAAAAAGCAATATATTCATATAATCATTCAATAGATATAATAAATAATTATTGTAAAAATGACTTAACTGGATTGCCAACAAATATAAATGTAAGAAGTGTTGGAGCTGGAGCAGATACAGACGAAGAATATTTTACATTTGAAAATATAAAAATAAATGAAGAGGATACTAATACAATTACCATAAAAGTGAGAAAACCAGATATGGAGTATGAAGCAGATATTGCAAGATTAATGTTTCACAATATTGCAGAAGCAACTATAAAAGGTTCGGTAGAAGAAACTGAATATTTAGTCGCATCTCGTTTAAGTTATAGGATGGATCTATATGAAGACGAATCTCATACATCTGTTCACGGAGGTGTACAACCTTATTATTATGGAGGTGATTTATGGAGGAGTGGAGACAATGGACTTTTCATAATTGAGGGAAATGGGAATGACAGTGGAGCAGTGATAATGGATCGTTTCAGTCTTCCAGTTCGTCCTGTTATAAAAGTCAATAAAAATAGTTAAAATTACCGAAAACACTTGCTTTTTTAAAAAAACAAGTATATAATATTAAAGCAATTGAAAAAATACTAGAAGAGTGGGAACAAATCCCACTCTTAAATTATGAGAAGGAGAAAAAATTGGCAAAGATAGAAGAAAAGGTTGAAACCCTTATTAATCAAAATGTTGAAGAACTTGGATATGAACTTTATGATGTTGAGTATGTAAAAGAGGCCAAGGATTATTTTTTAAGAATATATATTGATTCTAAAAAAGGAATTGATTTGAATGATTGCGAAAAAGTAAGCAATAGCATAACAGAATTACTTGATAAAGAAGACGTAATTCCAGAACAATATTTTTTAGAAGTATCTTCACCAGGAGTTGAAAGAATTTTAAAAAGAGAAAAACATTTAACAGATAATATTGGCAATGAAATCCAAATAAAATTATTTAAACCTTTTGAAGGACAAAAACAATATAAAGGAATACTTAAAAGCTTTGACGAAACAAGAATAGAAATAATTGATCAAAATGAAAAACAAATAGATATAGACAGAAAAAATATATCACAAATAAAAACAGTATATAATTGGTAAAAAGAAAGGATGATTATAATGAAATCAATTGAAAGTAAAGAACTAATAACAGCAATTGAAGAATTAGAAAAAGAAAGAGGAATAAGCAAAGAATATTTATTAGAATCACTAGAAACAGCATTAGTAACAGCATATAAAAAGAATTTTGATTCAGCAGAAAATGTAAAAGTTAATATGGATGCAAATACAGGAGATATAAAAGTATACTGCATAAAGACAGTAGTAGAAGAAGTATTAGATGATCAATTAGAAATGAGCTTAGAAGAAGCAAAAAAAGAAAGCAAAGATGCAAAAATAGGTGATGAAATAGAAATAGAAATAATACCTAGAAATTTTGGAAGAATAGCTGCACAAACTGCAAAACAAGTGATTGTACAAAAAATTAGAGAAGTAGAAAGAAATATGGTATATACAGAATATAACGACAGAAAAGGAGAAATAGTTTCTGGAATAATACAAAAATCTGAAGGAGGAACAGTTGTATTAGATTTAGGAAAACTAGAAGGAGTAATGCCTGTTAAAGATCAAATACCAACAGAAACATATCGTGTAAATGATAAAATAAAAGGATATGTGGTTAGTGTAGAAAGAGGAATAAAAGGTGTACCACAAGTTTTAGTTTCTAGAAGTCATCCTGATTTTGTAAGAAAACTATTTGAATTTGAAATACCAGAAATATATGAAGGATTAATAGAAATAAAAAGTGTATCAAGAGATGCTGGTTCAAGAAGTAAAGTAGCAGTATATTCTACAAACGAAAACATTGATCCAGTTGGTTCTTGTGTAGGACAAAAAGGAATAAGAATTCAAAATATTATAAATGAATTAAATGGCGAAAAAATAGATGTTATAGAGTGGAACGAAGATCCAGCAATATTTATATCAGCAGCATTATTACCAGCACAAGTTATGGCAGTAGATGTGAAAGAAGAAGAAAAATTTGCACAAGTAATAGTTCCAGATGACCAATTATCATTAGCAATAGGAAAATCTGGACAAAATGCACGTTTAGCTGCAAGACTTACAAATTGGAAAATAGATATAAAAAGTGAAAGTCAATTTAGAGCATTATTAGAAAGCCAAGAAGCAGAAGAAACAGACCAAGCAGTAGATAATCTAGAAGAATAATATCATTTTAGAAGATAAAAGATAAAACTGGAAGGAAACAAATATGAAAAAAGTTGTACAAAGAATGTGTATGGGATGTAATACAAAAAAAGATAAAAAAGAATTAATTAGAATTGTTTCATCAAAAGATGGAAACATTTCAATAGATAAAACCGGAAAGTTATCTGGAAGAGGCGCATATATATGTGATAATATAGAATGCCTAGAAAAAGTAATAAAAAGTAAAAGACTAGAAAAAGTATTAGAAAGAAGTATAAGTGAAGAAATTTATAATGAATTAAGGGGTGTAATTATTGACAAAGCAAACTAAAAACAATGTAAACATTAAAAAAAATTATGGGGGTGATACTATTGGGTAAAATAAAAATACATGAAATAGCAAAAAAAATAGGTGTTAATAGTAAAGAGGTATTAGAAAAAGCACTAGAATTGGGATTAGATGTAAAATCACATATGAGTAGTGTTGAAGAAAGTGATGCAAAAAAGATAGAAGCAAAATTTTCAAATTCTAATTCAAAAAAAGAAGTAAAAGAAAAAAGAGATAATCCAGTTATTATAAGAAGAGAAGTCATTATGGCTGATTCTGACATGTCAAAAAAAGAAGAAGTAAAGAAAGAACAAACAAAAAGCGATAGAGATGTTGGTTTTATAGAAAGACAAAGAAAAACAGATTATAATATAGTTTATAGAAATAAACCTACAAAACCTCTTACTGTAAGTGAGCTTTTTGGTAAAAAAGAAGAACCTAAAAAGGCAAAAGAAGTAGAAAAACCAGTAGTAGAAAAAAAAGAAGAAGCAGTAGAAAAAATTGAACAAGTAGAGAAAAAAGAAAAAGTTACACCTGTAAAAAAAGAAGAGCCTAAACCAATAAATAAGGAACAGGCAAGAGAGGAAAGACCATATCAAAGACCACAACAAAGACCATTTAATAACAATAATAGAGGATTTAATAGAGACGGTCAAAACAACAATAGACCATATAACAGAGATGGACAAAGACCTTTTAATAGAGACGGTCAAAATAATAGACCATTTAATAGAGATAGTCAAAGAGCATACAACAACAGAAATCAAGGAAATTTTGGTGGAAGAAGACCATTAGATGAAAGAGGAATTGAGAAAAATATAAAAAATATTATGGCTTCTGATGTTGTAGAAAAAGAAAATGTTAGAGAATATGCAAATAAAGCAATAGATAAACAAAAAAGTAATAGGTATGAAGAAAAATCAAATAAAAAATCTTCTAAATCAAGAAAAAACGAATTTGAAGAAATTAGCAGTCATAAATTAAAAGATTTAAAACAAGAAAATAGATTATCAAATATGTTTGATGAAGGATCTATGCTTGATTATTATGATTTAACAACAACAAGAGGAAGAAGAAGCAAGAAAAAATTACAACAAGGTGAAAATAGAATAAAACAAAAAATATTTGATTTAACTGATATTACAATACCAGAAAGTATTACTGTAAAAGATTTAAGTGCAGAACTTAAAAAAACAAGTAGTGAAATTATAAAAAAACTATTAGGATATGGAATTATGGCAACAATAAATAATGAAGTAGACTTTGATACAGCATTCTTAATAGCAGGAGAATTTGGTGTAACAGCACATAAAAAAGAAGTTGTTACAGATGAAGATATACTATTTGATGAAAGTGAAGATAAAGAAGACGAATTAAAATCAAGACCACCAGTAATTGTTGTTATGGGACACGTTGACCATGGTAAAACATCACTTCTAGATGCAGTAAGAGAAACAAATGTAATAGAAGGCGAAGCAGGTGGAATTACACAAGCAATTGGTGCCTATAAAGTAGAAGTAAATGGTAGAGAGATTACATTTTTAGACACACCAGGACACGAAGCGTTTACTGCAATGAGGGCAAGAGGTGCACAGATCACAGATATAGCAATACTAGTAGTTGCTGCAAATGATGGAGTAATGCCTCAAACAGTTGAAGCAATAAATCATGCTAAAGCTGCAGGAAGTCCAATAATTGTTGCGATAAATAAAATAGATGTTGAAGGTGCAAATCCAGAGAAAGTAAAACAAGAACTTGCTGAATATGATTTGGTTTCAGAAGACTGGGGAGGAGATACAATCTTTGTTCCAATATCAGCAAAGAAAAGAATAAATATAGATAATTTACTAGAAATGGTACTTTTAGTTGCAGATATGAAAGAATTAAAAGCAAATCCTAATAAACAAGCTAAAGGTACTGTTATAGAAGCAAAACTAGATAAAGCAAAAGGACCAGTTGCTACAATGCTTGTACAACGTGGTACATTAGATGTAGGGGATACTATTTTAGTAGGTTCAGTTATAGGTAGAATAAGAACAATGACAGATGATAAAGGACATAAAGTAAAAAAAGCCGGACCATCTACACCAGTAGAAATAACAGGATTAACAGCCGTACCAGAAGCAGGAGATACTTTCTATGAAGTAAAAGACGAAAAAACTGCAAAACATTTAATGGAAAGAAGAAAACGTCAAGCTAGAGACAAAGCTTTAAATGCAACAACAAAAGTTACTTTAGATGATTTATTTAGTCAAATAGAAAAAGGAAACTTAAAACAATTAAACTTAATAGTAAAAGCAGATGTTCAAGGTTCTGTAGAAGCTGTAAAACAATCATTAGAGAAATTATCTAATGATGAAGTAAAAGTTAAAGTAATACATGCAAATGTTGGTGCAATAACAGAAAGCGATGTTACACTTGCAAATGTTTCAAATGCAATAATTATAGGATTTAATGTAAGACCAGAAGTTTTAGCAAAAGATATGGCAGAAAAATCAGAAGTAGAAATAAAAACATATTCAGTAATTTATAATGCAATAGAAGATGTAGAAGCTGCTATGAAAGGTATGCTAGATCAAGTATATAAAGAAACAATCATAGGAAATGCATAAGTAAGACAAACATTTAAAATATCTGACGTTGGAACTATTGCAGGATGCTATGTAACAAGTGGAAAAGTTGCAAGAAATGCAGGAGTAAGAGTTTTAAGAGATAATGTTGTAATACATGATGGTAAATTAATTTCATTAAAGAGAATGAAAGATGATGCAAAAGAAGTAGCAAAAGGCTTTGAATGTGGAATTCAAATTGAAAACTTTAATGATATTAAAGAGGGAGATGTTATAGAGGCTTATATTATGGAACAAGTTAAGCAATAAACTAATGAAAAACTTCGTCTTGCGTTGTTAAATTGAAGATAAAAAATCCTCAATGTGCACTCGCACACCTCCGGTTTTTTACTTCAATTTGCCTAGCAATACTCGTTTTTGATTAGTTTACAAAAAGATAGATATATATACGGCATGGAGGAAAAAATGAATAGACCAAAAGGTGGAGGAAATCGTTTAAATAGAATAAATGAAGAATTAAAAAGGGAAATTAGCAATATAATTAATTATGAAGTTACAAATTCAAATGTAACAGGAATGATTAGTGTAACTTCTGTAAAAATTTCTCCAGATTTAAGATATGCAAAAGTTAAAGTTAGCATATTAAATTCTAGAAATGTTAAACAAACATTAGCTGGTTTAAAATCTTCTTCTGGTTTTATAAGAAGTAGAATAGCTCAAAATATAAATTTAAGAGTAACACCAGAATTAGTTTTTGAATTAGATGATTCTATGGAATATGGAGAAAAAATAGATACAATTTTAAAAGACATAATGAAAGATTTAAAGCCAGAAGATAAAAATTAATAAAAAATGAAAGAGGTTTATATATATGACCCTAGATAATATTATAGAAGAAATAAATAACGCAGAAAATATAGTAATACTAACACATGAAAATCCAGATGGAGATGCAATAGGAAGTAGTTTAGCTTTATATAATGGCTTAAAACAGCTAGGAAAAAATGTTGATGTTGTAATTCCAGAATATTCAAAAACGTATAAATTTTTACCAAATGCAGATGAAATAAAAAAAGAAGGAGATACAGCGTTATATGATTTAGCAATAGCATTAGACTGTGGAGATATAAAAAGATTAAATGGTTTTGCAAAATATTTTGAAGATGCAAATACAAAAATATCAATAGATCACCATAGTGCAAATACAATGTTTGCAGATTATAATTTTGTTAATCCAGCAGCACCAGCATGTTGCCAAATATTGATTACAGTTTTAGAAGCATTAGGAATAATAATTAATAAAGAAATAGGAACATGTTTACTAACAGGAATAATTACAGATACAGGAGGATTTAAGTATTCAGGAGTAACAGCAGAAACATTTGAATTTACAGCAGAATTATTAAATAAGGGCGTAAAAGTATCTGATATATATAAAAAAGTTATGCAAACAATGTCAAAAACTCAATTTGAATTAAAAAGAATTGCAATGAACAGAATAGAATTTTTTGAAGACGGTAAAATTGCATTTACATATATAACAAAAGAAGACGAAGAAAAAATGGGTGCAGGAATTAATGACTATGATGGAATAGTAGAAATGGGCAGAGATGTTGAAGGAGTGGAAGTATCAATATTCTTTAGACAAAAGGAAGATGGATATAAAATTTCTTTACGTTCAAATGAATATGTAAATGTTTCAGATATATGCTTAATGTTTTCTGGTGGAGGACATATTAGAGCTGCAGGTGGAAGTATAAATTTACCATTTGAGCAAGCAAAAACAAAAATAATAGAAGAATGTAAAAAATATTTAAAATAGTAATAAAATTAAATATCACGAGATAATAATAGGGACATAGCTAAGCATACATAGAGATGCTAAAAGGGTAAGCTGTGTCCCTGTACTTTAGAAAAAAGGAGCAATGAATGGACGGACTATTAATAGTAAATAAACCAAAAGAATATACATCACATGATGTCGTAAATGTAATAAGAAAACAATTAAATATAAAAAAAGTAGGGCATACCGGTACGTTAGACCCTAATGCTACTGGCGTTTTACCTATACTTATAGGAAAAGCAACAAAAATATCTAAATATTTAATAGAACATAATAAAACATATATAGCAACAGTTAAGTTAGGAGAGAAAACAGATACAGGTGATAGTGAAGGACAAGTTGTAGAAACAAAAAAAATTCCAGAAAGTTTAAAACAAGAAGATGTAAATAAAGTATTACAAAGTTTTTTAGGCAAACAAAAGCAATTACCACCAATGTATTCTGCAATCAAAGTAAATGGGAAAAAATTGTATGAATATGCAAGAGAAGGAAAAGAGCTAGAAATTAAACCTAGAGATATAGAAATATATAAAATAGAATTACTAGAGTATAAAAATAGTAAAATAAAATTTGAGGTAGAATGTTCAAAGGGAACTTATATAAGAACTTTGTGTGAAGATATAGCTGAAAAGATTGAAACAGTAGGATATATGGAAGAGCTACAAAGAACAAAAGTAAATAATTTTCAAATAGAAAATTCAATTTTATTAGATAATATAACAATAGAAAATGCAGAACAAAATATAATAAAAATTGAAGAGGTATTTAAAGATAAAAACACAATTGAATTAGATAGCAAAAAGTTAGAGCTATTTTTAAATGGAGTAAAACTAACATATAATTTGCCTCAAGAGATATATAGAATATATAATAATAATCAATTTATAGGTATAGGAATAATAGAAAATAAATTGTTAAAAAGGGATATAGTAATTTAATATTTATTATGATAAAATAAATTTGAAAAAAGGAGATGATACTAATGACGAGTATGTTTAGTTATTTAATAACAATGTTTGGAGGGCTATTTTGGCTATTTAGAGTAATAGTTGCATTATTAAATAGTATGCAAAAAGATTTTCCAGTTCAGCCATTAAATCCAACAATAGAAATAATATTACTTTTTGTAGCATTAATATGTTTTATACTTATTATAAAAAGAAAACTTATAGGAGCTTTAGCATATTTTATAGCATATGGTTTATATTTTGGAACAGATATATATAATCAGCTTACAGCAATTACGAATGGACAAACACAAATTACAGAATATGCAACATTATTTATTTCAATAATAGGTGTAATTATACCACTTTTAGCAGTTTTAGATATTGCAATTAATAAAGATAGAAAAAGTATTGCAAGAAATAAAAAAACAGACTGGTTTTATGGAAATGATGAGTATGAAAGAAAATTAGACGAAAGAGCCGACAAAAATCAATATAAATTTTAAAATATTCAGAAGTCACTCAAAAATATGGTTTTGAAGAAATTATAGATTAGCAAATAAAGAAGGTGAAAAAATGAACGAAAACAAAACTAACATAAACTGGTACCCAGGTCATATGTTAAAAACAAAAAAACAAATAATAGAAGATTTAAAACTAATAGATGTAGTTGTAGAATTATTAGATGCACGTATACCAATGTCAAGTAGAAATCCAGATATACAAAGAATTGTACAAAATAAAAAAAGATTAGTATTATTAAATAAAAGCGATTTAGCAGAAGATAGCCAAACAAAAAAATGGATTGAATATTATAAAAATAACAACATAACAGCAATTCCATGTGATGCTAATTTAGGAAAAGGTATAAAAGAAATACTAAAACAAATTGAAAAAATTATGGAAGAAGAAATGCAAAAAGCTGCAATCAAAGGAAGAGTAAAGAGAAATATTAGAATAATGATAATAGGAATTCCTAATGTAGGAAAATCTTCTTTAATAAATAGATTATGTAATAAAAAAACAGCAGTTGTTGGAAATAGACCAGGTGTTACAAAACAAAAACAATGGGTAAGAATAGCAAATAATATAGAATTGCTAGATACACCAGGTGTTTTGTGGCCAAAGTTTGAAGATGAAAATGTTGCACTGAATTTAGCATATACAGGATCAATAAAAGACGAAGTATTACAAACAATAGAAATAGCATTTAGTTTATTAACTTATTTATATAACAACTACAAAACAAATTTATTAGAAAGATATAAAATAACAGAGAATGAACTAGAACAAATAGTTTCAGAAGACGAAAACGAAGAGTTATACAATCTTATGAAATTAATAGGCAAAAAAAGAGGTGCAGTTGTATCTGGAGGAGAAATAGATGATGAGAAAACTGCAACTATAATATTAAATGATTTTAGAAGCGGAAAATTAGGAAAAATAACATTGGAGAAGATAAATGAAAAGTAAAGAAGAAGTAAATTTAATGTCACCACTTACATGGGCATATGTAGGTGATTGTGTATACGAGTTATTTATACGTACACATTTAGTAGAAACAACAAATTTAAAACCACATAAATTACATATAGAAGCAGTAAAAAAAGTAAAAGCAAAAGCTCAAGCAGATAAATTAGAAGAACTAAAGGACTTTCTTACAGGCGAGGAAAAAGAAATTGTAAGGAGAGCAAGAAACACTCAAAATCATCATCTGCCAAAAAATGCAAATCCAACAGACTATATGTATGCAACAGCATTTGAAGGATTAATAGGATATTTGTATTTGAGTGGACAAAAAAATAGATTAGATGAAATATTAAATAAATGTATATATTAAAAAATAAAACAGGCAATTAATAAGTGCTTGTTTTATTTTTTAGATTTTTGTCGAAAAATAAATTTGGTGACCCCTACGGGAATCGAACCCATGATTCAGCCTTGAGAGGGCTGCGTCTTAACCGCTTGACCAAGGGGCCATATAAATAACAATTATATTTATAACATTAATTATATAGTTTTGTCAAGATTTAAGTTTCGGTATTTTCTACTAACACTATAAATATATACTTTTTTCAAATTATATACTAAAAAATACCGAAACTTAAATTGTCAAGATTATTTACTTTTCCTGTTTTCTAGTATATAATATTACAATAAGTTTTAAGGAGATGAATAATATGGCAGAAAATATTGAAAATAACCAAGAGCAATTAGATGAAAATCATTTAATTGCAATTAGAAAAGAAAAATTAAGAGATTTACAATCACAAGGAAAAGATCCTTTTAAAGTAACAAAATATGAAAGAACACATTTAAGCAAAGCTGTAAAAGATAATTATGATGAACTAGAAGGAAAAGATGTTTCAGTAGCAGGAAGAATTATGGCAAAAAGAATAATGGGAA
>CAYMXX010000027.1:10924-12834 GCA_964394545.1 uncultured Clostridium sp. | reverse complement strand
TCTTTCATATAAAAACACACTCCTTTAATTTTCGTTTAATATTCTATCATACATACTTGCATAAAAGGAAGAGTTTTTTTAAATTTTTTATTTTTATGTTTTTTTATTAATATTTATATAAAAGCAAAGATAAGAAAGGTATTTGCCAATGCCTTTCTTATCCTTTTATTTAGTTGCTATTTTTAATGTAGTATTTAATTGTTATTTTGTTGTCTCCATTTATAATTTCTGGAACTTTATCTTGGTTATTAGCTATAAATGTATTAGCATCCCATGTTAAAGTTTTTCCATCACTAGCTATTTCTATTCCATACTTACTCTTCAATTCGTCCACGTCATAGCTTTCAAATAGTTTTGTTGTTGTTCCAGTTATATATGCAATAATTGGACAGTTTTCTTTTACTTGTATAGTATTAGAAGCTGGATCAAATGTTACTTTTCCTTTTTGTGTAGATTTGTTTTGTTGTTTTCCTGATGCTGATGCTTTTATAGCTCTAAATTCATTTAGTAATGTACTTGAATCACTTGCTTCATAAACTTTTTTATTTTCTGTATCATTTCCATTTTCGTCTTTTTCATATACGTTTGTTATAGCTTTAAGTTTATTCTTATCAGCATTTGCTCCAAAGGCTACCGAATAAATGTAATCTGCTCCACTTTTTCTTAATGTTTCTGCAGCATTCTTATAATTGTAATCATCAAAAGCTCCGTCAGATAAAACTATAACCACATTAGTCTTTTCTTTAACAATATAGTCTGCAGCCTTACTAAATGCAGGATTTACATATGTTGAAAATGAACTTCTTAAGTCTCCAATAGTCATATTAGAAACTGCTGTATTTAATCCACTGTTATTTGTTGCACCTGTTTTTCCAGGAATTGTAGTTCCTACTACTTGAGGTCCTTGAGCAGTTTGAGTCTTGTTATATTCATAACATTTTCCATCAGTTGCTAGAACATATTCTTTACCATTTAGTTCTCCTGAATAATTATCAGATGCATATAATTTTAGTGTAGATCCATCTATATCAACTTCGTAATAGTAATAAGTTTTTGCAAAAAGACCATACCCGGTAGTTTCAGATTTTAGTTCTGAAACTGTATAACCAGTACCTGTTAATTTTACTACTTCTTCATTTGCACTAGCTGTAGATTTATTATATTTTATAACTGTCATTGTATCGTTGCTTTCACTTGTTATAAAGCTTTGTATTGCACTTTTAGCACTTTCCATTCTTGTTTTTGTTCTATCACTTGGCGCAACAACTATTGAATTATTCTGTGAATAAGTTTTTCCACTAATTGGCTCGTTCATACTTGATGAATTATCTATTAAAAATATAATATTTAAATCTTTTCCTTCTTTACCTTCTCTCCATTCATCAAATGTTACATCAAATTCTTTTATTCTTGTTTCTGTTTCACTTGAACTTGTTTGTTCTTGTGTAGTTTTTGAAATTGCTGTATTTTTATAAATTGTTCCTAGAGTAGCTCCAGTAGGAATATCTACATCAAATTCTATATTTTTTACTGCATTTCCATTTTCTGTAGCAGCTGGTATATTAATTTCCCAAGTTAAAACTGTATTTCCTGAAGTATTTGTTGTTTTATTTTTATATGCTGGTGTTGCACTATTCTCTTTATATATAGTTCCTTTTAATTCATCTGTTACTGTTACTGTTGTTCCTAGATATCCACTATTTGTTATTTTAATTTTATAGTGAATGCTTTCTCCATAAGAAACTTCTGTTGGTGCTGATTTTACAATTGAAACATTTGGTTTTCCATAATATACTCTAAATATGTTTTCAGTTTGAGAAGCTTTTATTTCTGTGTCTTTTGATTGATCATATTTTGTATATCCTTCTTTTGGTTTTTCTACTAATGTTACAATTGTTCCCTCTGGTGCT
>CAYMXX010000027.1:0-10824 GCA_964394545.1 uncultured Clostridium sp. | reverse complement strand
TGTATATCCTTCTTTTGGTTTTTCTACTAATGTTACAATTGTTCCCTCTGGTGCTGTTCCATTTATAGTCTTTGTGTTGTCTATTTCTCCATCATAATAGTATTCTACTCTATATTTTAAATTATTGTAATTAATGTTTTTTTCTGTATAATTAGCGTCTAATGATGATACTGAAAGATTATTCCAACCTAATGTTGTTTCTTCTGATATTGTTTTTTCACGTTGTACAGTAGTTGCTTCTGGTTCTTCTGTAATTGTTCCTGTTGTTTGTGTTGGAGTCGTAGTTGTTGCTCCTTGACTTTGGTTTGTAGTTTGTTCTCTATCTTCTGTTTGATTTGCACCTATTGAAGTTTCCGAATTTACTTCTTCATTATTATTTTTTTGCTCTGAATTTGTTTCTTCTTGGCTATCAGATCCTGCAACAGGTAATAATACATTTTGTTGTTCTTCTACAGCTGCAGCTTCACCAGAGTCTTTTAAGAATAAAACTGTACCTGTTACTGCCACTGCTAAAAGTACTATAGTTATAATAGCTATTATTATTGTTTTAGTACTTAGTTTTCCTTTCATAATTCTACCTCCATTTTATATGTTTTCTTCTCTAGCTTTAACTATAAGTCTATTTTTGTTGCCATTTGTACATGTAATTAATGTTATTTCTCTTACACCTTCTTGTTCTGGCAATATACAAGATATGTCATTTGGATCTATTATATAAATTTTAAAAACTTTATACTTTAATGTAACATTTTGTATGTCTGTTAATTCTATAATATCTCCTACTTCCAATTTTTTTGTTTTTCCAAACATTGTGCCATTTAAATTATTATGTCCTGCTAAACTTACATTTCCAATTTCGTTAATTTGGTTTCCCCAAAATTTGGTAATTGATAAATTTAAAGTTTCTTTACTAGTAGTTTCTAATATTGGGTATTCCAAGTTTATTTTTGGAATTCTTATTATTCCAACTACCTTATGTCCTTGTATTTGCTGATTTATTTCTTTAATAGTTTCGTTATCGTTTTCTAATTCTTGGTTTATGTTTGATATAACTTGTTTTGCTTCTATTTCGTTTTTATATAAATTAACATATTTTACTGCAACTAATATACCAACTGTTATTGTTGCAATTATTAAACAAATTAATATTATTTTATATATTTTAATTTTACTCATAGGCTTTTTCCTACTTTTCTTTTTTACTTAGCATTTTTATTCTTATACAAACAACAATTATAGCAAATACTAAAATAGCAAGAATTACTAATAATGTGTTATTATCGTATGTTACTGGCAATTTTGTTGTTATTGTTTCTATTATTTTTTCTTCTGAGTATTTTTTATAAGAAGTTAAAAATTGGATATCTATTATACTTGTTATACTATATTCTTGTTCTTTTGTTGTACTTTTTTCTTGTTTTATCCATAAAACATATTTTTCTCCGTCTTCACTATCTTCTGGTTGTAAAATTTCGTTTTCATTTACTTTTTTCCATTCAGTCGATTCGTTTGGAGCTAATGATTTAAATTTGTTAAAGAATTCTGAATACACTTGAATTTGTGTGTACATATCGGTTTCTGAATTAAATTTAGAAATTCTTGTTGCTAAATCTGTTAATTTTATATAGTCGTCTGAATTTTTTTCTTCTATTAATATGTATGAATAATCTCCTTCTTCTGTTAAAACTACTTTTCCTGTTGTAGTTATTACTTTTTTTTCGCCTATTGCTTCTTCTTTTGTATTTGTTTTAGTTGTATCTACTTTTATAGTTTTAGTTATAGTAGTTGCTTTTTGCAAATCATATTCATTTATTGCTTTTGATAAATTAATTTCTTCTCCTTCTAAAATATAGTTAGTTCCAACTCTTACCCACATATATGTAGGTGCTGAAAATAAGGATACTGTTTCACTATTTACAAATGCCACTTTGTTTGCATTAGGTTCTGTTGAATCTGTTTCTGCATAATAATATGTTAATGTATCTTTATCTGCTGACATATCATTTGAAAAAGCAAATTCAAAATTTGTATTCAAATTATCTTTTACATATATTATGTAATTTTCTGTATCCTTTTCTAGTATCTGAATATTTTCATTCGATGCTTTAACTATTCCTCCAAAACCAAATATAACTATAAAAGTAAATATTAATAATATTATTGTTTTAAATTTGTAATTAACCATTTTTTCCCCCTTTAACTAGTACATTCTATGATTGATTTCAAATTGTATTACTATTTTTAGCAAAAAAATACACGACAAAGTTTTTGTTCTTTGTCGTGCATTTTTATAATTTTTTCTATTTCTTTAATATTTTTTCTATTTCTTTAAATCTTTTAATTTTTTGTGTTGTTGTTTTTTCTAATTCTTCTGTTGTTAAAACTAATTCTTTTATTCTTTTAAATTGTGATAATCCTTTATTTATTTCTTTTATATCTTCCCATACTAAATCTTTATATTCTTTTTGAGTTTTTTGTCCAAAATGAGATTTTATCTCTGCCTCATCATAAACTACTTTTATTCCTAATGCAATTTCTCCTTTTGAGTTTTCTCTTGGGAATAATATGCTTTCTTTTACATATGGTAATTTATTTACTAAAAATTCTATATCACTTGGGAAAACATTTTCTCCATTTTTTAATACTATAACTTCCTTTTTTCTTCCTGTTATAAATAGATAGCCATCTTTATTATAATATCCTAAATCTCCTGTATGGAACCATCCATCTTTCAAAACTTGTTTTGTTGCTTCTTCATCTTCATAATATCCAAGCATTACATTAGGTCCTTTTGTAACAATTTCTCCTACTCCATTTTCGTCAACATCTTCTAGTCTTATTTGAATATTAAATGGTGCCATACCAACACTACCTGGGCACTGTTCTTTATCTGTTTCTGCTGCAACTAGTGGAGATGTTTCTGTTAATCCATAACCTTGCACTGTAACTATTCCAAAATTGTTATAACCTTTTATTACATTTTTATCCATAGCTGCTGCTCCAAAGTAAGCTATTCTTAAATTTCCACCTAATTGGTCTAAAACTGATTTAAAGACTTTTCTTCTAATATCTATATGGAATTTCAGTAAAAAGTTTGCAATTTTGCTCATTGTATTTACTAGTTTTTCTTTGCTTTGGTCTTTTATTCCTTTTTGTATTTTTTTGTATATTGTTTCTAATACTAATGGCACTGCCACAAATACACTAATATGGTATTCTTGTAAATTTTTTGCTATATATTTTAGTCCATCACAAAATGCTACTGTTGCTCCACTATAAAATCCATATAAAAATGTAATTGTACATTCAAATGTATGGTGTAATGGTAAGAATGATAATAATACATCATCTGGATACATTTTTGACATTTTTGCCATTGCACTAATATTTGATGTAATATTTTTTTGTGAAAGCATTACACCTTTTGCTGTATTTGTTGTTCCTGATGTAAATATTAATATACTCATTTTTTCATTATCTACTTTTATTTCATCATATATTTTATTTCCACTTTTTCTTTCTTCTTTCCCTTTTTCTATTAATTCTTGAAAAGATAAAATTCCGTCTTTTTCTTTTTTTAAGTCCATATTTATAAAGTATTGCAATGTTGTATCTTCTTGTTTAATTTCTTCAAAAACCTTGCTGTATTTATTTTCATATATAACAGCATCTGCTTTACTTCTTTTTATTAAACTTTTTATTTCAGTTTCTGGTAATGCTTTATCTAATGGAACTACTACCATATTTGATGTTGCAATTGTTAAATAGCTAACGCACCATTCATATCTATTGTTTCCTATAACTGCTACCTTTTTATTTTCTAATCCCATTTTTAAAAGTGTTGTACCTAAAGCTTCAATTTCTTCTTTTATTTGGGTATATGTTTTTTCTACTATTTCTTGGTTTGGTTTTCCTAAATTCTTTTTAAATTTATATGCTACATTATTTGGATATTCTCCAGCACTGTGATTTATTAAATCTCTAAAATTATCTATTTCTTTAATTTTATAAATCTCACTGTTTAATTTTTTCATTTTTTACCTCCGATTTTTTTGTTCTTTTGTGAATCCAATTTTCACTTTGAATAGTTTAGCACTAATTTCTTATTTAAGTCAAGAACTTGCTGTATTTGCCATTTCTACAGTTTTGTGTTATACTGGTAGAGTAATTATTTTTTAATTCTACCAGCAGTAGAATTTATAGGAGAATATAGTAGTATGAACGATTTGAAGCAAATTATTTCAAATAATATAATAAACCTTAGAAAAGAAAAAAAATTAACTCAAATTGAATTTGCAAAAAAACTAAACTATTCAGATAAAGCAATATCAAAATGGGAAAGAGCAGAATCTATACCTGATGTTATAGTTTTAAAACAAATCGCAGATTTATTTGGTGTTAGTGTTGATTATCTTTTGAATGAACATTCAACAAATGAAAAATTAATTGTAATTAAAAATAATAATTCAAGTAAACTTAATAAGGTTTCTCTTACTTTATTATGTACCTCTCCTTTATGGATTATAGCTACAATTATATTTAGCCTAATTTCAATTTTTAAAGGTATTTATGTTTGGTATGTATTTTATATTAGTGTTCCATTAACCTTACTTATGTTTTTAATTTTTAATAGTATTTGGGGAAACAGAAGGAACAACTATATTATAGTTTCTTGTTTTATTTGGAGTATTTTAACATGTATATATTTATGTTTAATTAAATTTAATCTTTGGCAATTATTTATACTAGGTATTCCTGCGCAATTTACAATTATTTTATGGTCTATGCTAAAAAAGAAAAAATAGAAGATTACATCTGTAACCTTCTATTTTTTCATATATTAAATTATTATTTCTTTTCTTTTTTTAACCAATTTTTGCCGTCTACGGCTCTTGATACAAGCATTGCTGAACTTGTATTTCCAACAACATTTAGAACTGTTGCTGGGCAATCTATAATTGTTGCTATTATTGTAAGTATTGGTAATGCTGCTGTTGGGTATCCCATCATGCTCAATATCATCATTTCTGATATTGTACCACCACCAATTGGAACTGCTGTAACTAATAATGTAGCTACTAATGAAACTAACAATATTTGCATAGCACCACTAAATGTTGCTATATTTGTTCCAAATAAACATACTAAAAACATAACTTTAAATACTGAACCTATTATGCTTCCATCTTTGTGTAAGTTTGTTCCTAGTGGTATAGATGTTTCAGCAATATCTTTTGATATTCCCATATTTTCTGCAGATTCTACATTAACTGGTATTGAGGCTGCACTTGAACATGTTGCAAGTGATGTTACTGTTGGTGGTATTACATTTTTCCAAAATGTTTTTACACCGTCTTTTTTGCCTGCAATAAATGCATAAATTGTATACATTACAAAATAGTATAATACTGATACTACTAAATAAATAATAAATGTTTTTGCATACCCTAGAGCAATGTTTGCTCCGAAGCTTCCAACTAATGCTGCAAAATAGCATCCTAATCCTATTGGAGCATAATACATAACTATTTTTAATAAATTCATTATTATAGTTGTTGCTGATTCAAGAAAATCTTGAACTGGTTTTCCTTTTTCACCAGACATTTTAATTGCGCATCCAAATAGTATTGAGAATATAACAATTGCTATTAGATTGTTTTTTGAAAGCAATCCTGTAAAGTCTGATACTGTTATTGCAGATACTGTTCTTTCAAGAATGTTTAAATCTTCTGTTTCTTCTGCTATTTCTTCGCTATTTTCTTCTAATGAAGCTAGTATAGCTTTACCATCTTCTACATTTACTAGTTTAACAAAATATGTACTTAATAGTCCTACTACTACTGCAATAATTGATGTTATTACAATTACTAAAACTATTGAACCCATTATTTTGCCTAAACGTTTTGGTTGCTTTATTCTTGCAATTGATGTACTGATTGTTAAAAATACCAATGGCACTATTATAACAAACATTAAATTTAAGAAAATGTCTCCAAATGGACTTAAAACTGTTGCACCTTCCTTCCATATTAAACCTATTATTGCCCCTATAATTATAGAAAGTAGCAATATTACTGTCTGACCATAATGCTTAAAAAACTCTTTCATAGGTTTTCCTCCTTTAAATTTTATTACATTTACATTATATTGTCTTTTTTTGTATTAATCAATATTTTTTTAATAGTTTCTCCGTTTAACTTTTTCAAAATTATATTTTCTTCATCTATTATTAAATAGCTTTTATTACTTCCACCTCTTGGTTTTGATATTGAACCTGGATTTGCAATTATTTTATCACCTATTTTCTCTATAATTCCAACATGTGTGTGACCAAACAAAAATATTTGACCACATTCTTCTGGCAAATTATTTCTATTATATATATGTCCATGTGTTAAAGTTATTTTTGTATTATTTATTGTTATATTTTTTATATATGATAATTCAAAGTTAAAAATGCCATCCATTTGAGAATTATCGCAATTTCCTTTTACTGCAATTATGACTCCTGCCATATTATTTAATATTTCTGCTACTTCAAAATCACTTGAAGAAAAATAATATGAAGAAAAATCGCCAAGTATAATTAATTTTTCTGCATTTTCTTCTCTAAATCTTTCTATTGCTTTATTTAAGCATTCTATATTTCCATGTATGTCTGATATGCACATTATTTTCATAAAAACACCTCTTGATTATTGTAGCATAAGGAAAATAAACTTGTCAAAAGGGATTGTTTTTTTTGCTCTGCCTTTAATGGAATTTTTTGGAAGTTTTTTTTAAAAATCATTTGACAAATATAAAAAATAATGCTATACTAATAATAGTTTAAGCATAAAGTCTGACAGACTAAATAGCGCAGGTATGTGTGTAGAAACACATATCTTTTTTTATGCTCAAAAAACAGAGCAGGTAGAGAACTGCTCTGAACTGATAAATCAGTTTTTGTTTGTTTTGTTTTGGCTGGGGTGGTAGGATTCGAACCTACGAAATGTCGGAGTCAGAGTCCGATGCCTTACCACTTGGCGACACCCCAATATCTAATGTAAGGGGACAAAGCTTAGTCTTTTTGAGCTTCATACCCCTTTTTAATTTCACTTTAAAAATCCTTTTATTATTTGTTCTTCTGCTTCTTTTTCGTTTAAACCTAATGTCATTAATTTTGTTAATTGTTCTCCTGCTATTTTTCCTATTGCTGCTTCGTGTATTAAATTTGCTTCTACATTGTTTGCTATTATTTCTGGTATTGCAATTACTTTTGCTTTATCTTTTATTATTGCATCACATTCTACGTGTCCAAAGCATTTTGAATTTCCTTTTACATTTGATTTAAATTCTTGTACAGATTTATCTACTGCCACAGACCTTGATGTAACGTGTGTGCTTGCATTTTCTCCGTTTAATTCAACTTCAAATGATGTCGTTGCTGTTTGATTTCCGTGTGTCATTATTTTTTCTGATATTACTAAATTTGTATCTTTTCCAAGAACTCCTTTTGTTGTTCTTATTGTTGAGTCTACGCCTTTTATTTGTACTGTTTCCATTTCCATATAACTTCCGTCTTTTAATGTTACTTCTGTTACTGGATTTAGAATTCTTTTTCCTTTTCCATTACCTTCACCATAATGCTTTTCTATGTATTTTACTTTTGCACCTTCTTCTAAAAAGAATCTATGTATTCCATCGTGTTGTGAATCTTGGTGATGGTCGTTATGTATTCCACACCCTGCAATTATTACTACATCTGCATTTTTTCCAATATAGAAATCATTGTATACAACATCTGTTAAGCCACTTTCTGTAATAATTACTGGTATATGAACAAATTCATACTTTGTATTTTCTTTAACAAAGATATCTATTCCGGGTTTATCTTCTTTAGTTACAATATTCACATTCTCTGTAACTTTTCTTTCTATACCTTTTCCATTTTTTCTAATATTGTAAGCACCTTTAGGAGTTTCGCTCATATTCGCAATTTCTTTTAATAATTCCAAATCTACATTATCCATTATGCTCTCCTCCTAACTTTGAACAAAATCCTGCTGTTTCTTGTTTTAATATATCTCCTATTATATCTTCTTTTTTACCCATTTTTTCTATTTTTCCATTGTTTAATAGTATTATTTCATCTGCTATATTTAAAATTCTTTCTTGATGAGAAATTATTAGGATTGTACCTTTTACTACTTTTCTCATATTTTCAAATACTTTTATTAAGTTATTAAAACTCCAAATATCTATACCAGCTTCTGGTTCGTCAAATATTGTAAGTTTTGCATTTCTTACAGCAACTGTTGCAATTTCTATTCTTTTTAATTCTCCTCCTGATAATGAGCTGTTTACTTCTCTATCTACATAGTCTTTTGCACATAAACCTACTCTTGAAAGTATGTCGCATGCTTCTTTTCTGTTTATTTCCTTTTCTGCAGATAATTTTAGTAAATCATATACTGTAATTCCTTTGAATTTAACAGGTTGTTGAAAAGCAAATCCTATTCCAAGTTTTGCTCTTTTATCTATAGATTTTTTAGAAATATCTTTTCCATCTAATATAACTTGTCCTTTATCTTGGTTTTGTATTCCCATTATAACCTTTGCAAGTGTTGATTTTCCTGAACCATTTGGCCCTGTAATTACTACAAATTTATCATCATCTAGTTTTAAATTTATATTATCTAATATTTTTTTATTATCTCTTGTAAAACTTATATTTTTTAGTTCTAACATCTATTTTTCCTTTCAAAATTACTATTTTTAACATAAATATAATAGCACTTTATATGTAAGAAATCAAGAAATTTTTTACTTTGAAAATAATTAATTCAAGCAAAAACAAGCAATTACTTTTTGTGTAATTGCTTGTTTTTTATTAATGTTCTACTTGCCATTTTAATATTGGTAATCTGTTATTTATGTTGTTTGTATCAGCTACAAATGCATTGCCTTCACATTCATTATTTCCATAGTTATTTGTATACGAAGTACTATTAATTACTTCTAATACTGGTTTTACTAACAAGGTTATTTCTTCTTGTGTTTTTGCATATCCATCATCTTCTTTTTGAACTCCATCTACATAAACTTGTCCTGCTAAATAATATGAATTTTCTAATTTCGCTACATTTTCTGTAATACCATATGCTCCTTTTTTTCCTGATACTGTACCTGTATTAATTAAATTTATGCCACCATATTGTGTAGATACTGTATTTGCTATTCCATATGCATATCCATATTCTGAAGTTATATTTGAAACATTGTAGCAATTAGAAATGAATCCATCATAAGTCCCCCCTATTCCCCAAGAGTAATATTCTCCATTTATTTCACCTAAATTATAACAATTATAGTTTTCTCCTCCACCAATTCCAACTGCTGTTAACCCATTGGAATTATAGGTATTTCCATCATTCTTAGATAATACTGTACCTGCATTATAACAATTAATAATCTCAGATCCTAAATCAGCAATTCCATATGCATAACCCCACAAGCTCCCATTGTTGGAACCTCCTGTATAGACATAACCTCCTATAACAGATATATTCCCTACATTGTAACAGTTTACTATATCAGAAGTAAACGCAATTCCACTAGCATAATAATTTGAAACAATATTTGTTTTATTGTAACATCCTTCTATTTTTTCTGCTTGTAGTGCAATTCCTGCAATAACTGTAGATTCTGCATTTATACCTTTTATTTCATCTAAATCGACAAAACAATTTTTTACTATTGCTCTAACGTAATCTTCGTCTTCTATTCCAGCAACAATCCCTGCAACACAATTAGCATTACTACTTATAAACGTATCTCCCGTATTAGAATTTATAATTTTTCCTCTTTCTAATCCTAAGTTTTCTATTATTGCATTTTCTGCTCTTGCAAATAGTGCTAAATATATACTATCACTGTTATTTATATATATATTTTTTATTTTATGGTATTTTCCATTAAAATTTCCTTTAAAAGCTTTCGTACTGTTTTTTTCTCCAATTCCTATTGGGGTAAAGCCTTTTCCATTTTCATCTGTTAATTCTTCTTTTATTCCTTTTGTTGTGTCATCCTCATTTAAATCTCCAAACGTTTTACTTTTTGAATCTTTATATGACTTATCACTCTTAAAATCTAAATCTATTGCTAGCTCTATATATTTTCCTTCATATGTTGTTCCTTCATTTACTGCATTTGAAAATGCTACTAGGTCTTCTATACTTGCAATTATATATGGGTCATATTGTGATTGCCCTGTTCTTTTTCCTGCATCTGTTATATCTCCTGGCACTGGATCTTGTGAAGCCTCTAATATATCTTCTTCTGGTCCTACTATTTCTCCTGTTCCAAATATTGTTACCTTTACTCCTCCATATTTTAGTATTACTACCCACTCATTTGTATAATTATAATTTCTTCCATCATAAACAATATTAGTTCCAAGTTCTTCTTTTTCTATTTGCTTATTTGCTTCTATTATTGGTTCTAATTCTTTTAATAGTTTACTTCTATTAATGTCATAATTTTGCCAGTTTTTTAGATTTTCTCTAAATTCTTCCTCAAAGCCTGTTCCCATCAGTGTTAATTCATTTGTTAACACTGTTTTTAATTCTTCTTCTGTTGAAACTCCATACTCTGCAAATGCTTCGTCTTGAGTACAGTCTACAATTGCGCAATATACTTCTATCACTTTTCCTTCATCAAGTAATCCAGCCATTTGAGTATATTTCTCACCACTTAATCCACTAAATACTAAAGCTACATGCATAGGCTTATTTTGTTGAAGCAATTCTATACATTGTTCGTAAATATCATAATATTGCGTAT
>CAYMXX010000026.1:0-13071 GCA_964394545.1 uncultured Clostridium sp. | reverse complement strand
GAACACTTAAAAGAAAAATGTGCTGAATTACATGAATTCAACCCAATGATGGGACATAGAGGATGCCGTTTAGCAGTAACATATCCAGAAATTGCTAAAATGCAAACAAGAGCATTAATAGAAGCTGCTATAGAAGTTAAAGAAGAAGATGGATACGATATAGTTCCAGAAATAATGATTCCATTAGTTGGAGAAAAGAAAGAATTAAAATTTGTTAAAGATGTTGTTGTAGAGACAGCAGAAAAAGTTAAAGCAGAAAAAGGATCAGACATTGAATACCACATTGGTACAATGATTGAAATACCAAGAGCAGCTTTAACAGCTGATGAAATAGCTGAAGAAGCAGAATTCTTCTCTTTCGGAACAAATGACTTAACACAAATGACATTTGGATTCTCAAGAGACGATGCTGGTAAATTCTTAGATTCTTACTATAAAACAAAAATTTATGAATCAGATCCATTTGCTAAACTAGACCAAAACGGTGTAGGAAAATTAGTTAAAATGGCAGCTGAAAAAGGAAGAGCTACAAGACCAAATATTAAACTTGGAATATGTGGAGAACACGGTGGAGAACCATCAAGCGTAGAATTCTGCCACAATGTAGGATTAAACTATGTATCTTGCTCACCATTTAGAGTTCCAATCGCAAGACTTGCAGCAGCTCAAGCAGCATTAAAAAATAAATAAAATATAAACAGTACAAGTAAGGGCGCGTAATTGCGCCCTTGTTTTGTAAGGAAGGAGTAAATATATGAGTAAATATTATTTCACATCAGAAAGCGTAACAGAAGGACATCCAGACAAATTATGTGATTATATATCAGATACAATACTAGATGAATGTTTAAAACAAGACCAAAATTCAAGAGTAGCAATAGAAACATTTGCATTTAAGAATATAATTACAGTAGCAGGACAATTGACAACAACTGCAAAAATAAATGTAGAAGAATTAGTAAGACAAGCTGTAAAAGAAATTGGATATGATAATGAAGAGACAGATATGGATTATAGAACATGTAAAGTAAATATAGAAATAAACAAGCAAAGCCCAGATATTGCAATGGGAGTAGATATAGGTGGAGCAGGAGATCAAGGAATAATGTTTGGATATGCTTGTAGTGAAACAGAAGAATATATGCCATATGCAATTTCATTAGCTCATAAACTTGCACGAAAATTAACGGAGGTTAGAAAAAATAATGAAATAAATTATTTAAGACCAGATGGAAAAACACAAGTAACAGTAGAATATGAAGATGGTGAACCTAAAAGAATAGAAGCAATAGTTATATCTAATCAACACAAAGCAGATATAGATATTGAAGAGCTAAGAAAAGATATATATAACAAGGTAATATTGCAAGTAGTAGATAAAAATATGATAGACGAAAATACAAAAATATATATAAGTCCAACAGGAAGATTTGTAATAGGAGGACCCTTAGGAGATACAGGTTTAACAGGAAGAAAGATTATAGTTGATACATATGGTGGCTACAGCAAACATGGAGGAGGAGCATTTTCTGGAAAAGATGCAAGTAAAGTAGATAGATCAGCAACATACATGTTAAGACATATTGCAAAAAACATTGTAGCAAATGGATATGCAAAGAAATGCGAAATACAAATATCATATGCAATAGGAGTAGAAGATCCAATTTCAATACATATAAATACATTTGGTACAGGAACAAAAAGCGAAGAAGAAATAATAAAAATAATAAAAGACAATTTTAAATTAACTCCAAAAGGAATAATAGATTACTTAAACTTAAAAGAGCCAATATATACAAAAACAACAAATTATGGACACTTTGGGAAAAAAGATTTACCTTGGGAAAAAATAATAAAAATATAGTAGAAGAGACGTAAAAACACGTCTCTTTTTAGAGTATAAAATTACTTGTATAAAGTACTTTCATATAAATCATCTATATATACACTTTTTTCAGAAGAACCATCTAAAAAACCAATTTTAGCAATATCATCATGTACTTCTTGAATCCATACAGGTTTTTCATTATAAAAGACTTCGCTTAACTGTCTGCAGTTTAGAATTTCATTTAATCTTTGTTTATTCATAAAAACATCTCCTATAAAGTAAATTTATTACTAATAATATATCCAAAAAGCTAAAAAAAATACTTGTAAATATGTAGATAAAACTATATAATTATTTTAAATAAATTAAATGTACATATGAAAAGAAAGGGTGGAAACATGAAAGAAAAAATATTGAATTTTAAAAATAGTATAGTAAAATTTTATAAAGAAAATAAGAAAGAGTCGCTTATTGCATTAGTGGTAATTCTATTATTACTAATTATTTTATTTGCTGTATCAGGAAAACAAGAATATGGTAATTTAGAAGGAAATTTAAAAAATCAAGGAATTATTGTATCAAAAGGAAAGAATGTTTATTATTTGGCATTTGACGAAGGAAATGTAGATGGAATTTACAAAGCAAATAAAAATGGTAAAAACAAAGAAAAAGCAAGTAGTGAATACGGATATTATCTAAATATAAATGGAAACTACATATATTATATTTCAGAAGAAAAATCACAATTAATTAAATCAAAATTAAATGGCGAAAACAGCCAAGTAATAGCAGAAAACGTAAGTTTAGCACCTGCAACAATAGTAGGAAAATGGATTTATTATTTTGAAGGAACAAACCTTTTTAAAATTAAAACAAATGGAAAAAATAGAACACAATTATCTAACAAAACAATAGAAAACTACCAAATTGTGGGAAAAGAAATATATTATTCTTATGAAAGTAATGGAAATTATGTTATAGCAAAAATGAATTTGAATGGTAAAAATATAACTAAAATAGACGAAGAAACTGGAAGAGAATTTTTTGTAAAAAGTAATAAAATTTATTTTATAAGTGAAAAATATGATATGGAAAACTATGAGTATAAATATGAACTATGCAAAATGAAAACAAATGGAAAGAATAAAGAAAAAATTTGCAATATAGAAGGTGGATTAGACACATATACAGTAAACTTTACAGAAGATGCTTTATATTATGCCAAAGCAGTAAAAGATGAAAAAATGGCTATTTATAGCATAAAATTAAATGGGAAAGATGAAACAAAAATAACAGAAGTAAATACATATTCTAATGCAATAAATATTATAGATAAATATATGTACTACATAGATGAAGATGAACAAGAAAATATTCAACTATATAGAATAAAAGTTAACGGAGAAGATAAACAAGTTATGTAGTTTAACGGAGGTAAAAAGTGCAAATAATATATAACAATACAGAGATAGATGTTAAAAACGGAACAAAAGTATGCGATTTATTAAGTAAGGAAATACTAAAATCTAAAAATGAAGTTGTGGCATGCAAATTTAATAATGAATTAAAAAGTTTGAATTATGAGATAAATGCTAGTGGAAAAATAGAATTAGTAGATATTACTCAAAAAGATGGAATGAGAGTATACAAAAGGGGACTAATATATATAATAGCAAAAGCATTTAGCGAAATATATAGCAATGCTTTATTAACTATAGATTATCAATTATATCACTCAATGTTATGTGAAGTGGATAACATGGAAATTACAGAAGAAATGATAGAAAAGGTAAATAAAAGAGCACAAGAAATAATAAAACAAGATTTGCCTATAGTTAAGAAATTTATGACAAAAGAAGAAGCAACAAAATTCTATGAAAAAGAAAAAACTTTAAAAGGAAGATTACAATTAGATTTAGAAGAAAAAAATGAAGTAACATTATATTATTGCGAAGATTATTATAATTACTTTTATGGAGTAATGCCAATTTCTACAGGGTGTATAAAAAAATATGAATTACTAAAATATCATGATGGCTTTTTAATTAGATATCCAAGTAGAAAGAATCCAAATAATTTACCTAAATTTATAGAATGTCCAAAGCTACTAGAAACATTAGACGAATATGAAGATGTTCATAAAATTTTAGGAGTAAATACCTTATATCGTTTAAATACAATAATAAAAAAAGATAAAATAAAAGACTACATTTTATTGGACGAAGCATTACATGAAAAGAAAATTGCAGGAATTGCAGATAGTATTGCAAAAAATAAAGATTTAAAAGTTATATTAATTGCTGGACCATCATCATCAGGAAAAACTACATTTGCAAAAAGATTAGAATTACAATTAAGAATAAATGGGTTAAAACCAAAAACAATTTCAGTAGACAATTATTTTGTAGAAAGAAAAGATACACCAGTAGATGAAAATGGTGATTACGATTTTGAAAGTATTAAAGCAATAGATACAAAGTTGTTAAACAATCATTTGCTTAAATTATTAAATGGTGAAGAAATAAAAGCACCTACATTTAATTTCCATACAGGTATAAAAGAATATAGCGATACAAATACAATGAAATTAGAAGATGACGAAATTTTAATAATGGAAGGTATACATTGCTTAAATGATGAATTAACATATTTAATACCTAAAAAACAAAAATTTAAAATATATATAAGTTGTTTAACAGTACTAAATATAGATTACTATAATAGAATTTCAACAACAGACAGTAGGTTAATAAGAAGAATAGTAAGAGATTATCAATTTAGAGGATATAGTGCAATGCACACATTAAAAATGTGGCAGTCTGTAAACAATGGAGAAGCAAAAAATATATTTCCATACCAAGAAGAAGCAGATGTAATGTTTAATTCATCTTTAATATATGAGCTAAGTGTACTAAAAGATTATGCTATTCCACTATTAAAAGCAATTCCACAAGAAGAAAAAGAATTTTCAGAAGCAAAAAGACTATATTCAATGCTTAGCTATTTTGAATCAATAGCTGAAAAAGATGTGCCAAGCAATTCTTTAATTAGAGAATTTATTGGTGGAAGTATATTTGAAAAATAAAGGGAGAAAAAACATGAGAGTATTTACAGAAATAGACGAAGAATTCATATGTGAAAATTGTGGTAAAAAAGTAGAAAAGCTAGGATACTCATGCCGAAACCATTGCAATTATTGTTTGTATTCAAAACATGTAGATAAAAATCCAGGAGATAGATTAGAGGAATGTCACGGATTACTAGAACCAATAGGAATAGAAATAAGCAATAAAAAGGGATATGTAATAATATATAAATGTCAAAAATGTGGAGAAATAAGAAAAAATAAAGCAGCAAAAGATGATAATATGGATTTAATAATAAAATTAAGTGTAGCACAATAAAGACTTGTAACTCACTAAAGACAAAATGGGACAGACCCCAAAAATCTACAATTTAATGTAGACTTTTGGGGTCTGTCCCATTTTGTCTCAGTTTATTTTATATTTTCTAAGGCTTCAATTCTATCATCAATACTTGGATGAGTAGAAAAAAGACCTGTTTTTTTCTTTTCACTTGCATTTTTCTTAAAGGGATTAACGATATACATGTTTTCAGTTGCTTTATTTGCAACTTTTAATTCATTGGGGTCATCATCCAGTTTTCTTAAAGCAGAAATTAATCCATCTGGATTTCTTGTAAATTCTATTGCAGTACTATCAGCTAAAAATTCCCTCCTTCTAGAAACAGCCATTTGCATTAACTTTCCAAGAAGAGGAGATAATATTAAAAAGATAAGACCAATTAACATTAAAATACTGTTCCCATCATTGTCATCATCTTTACTTTTACCACTTCTATAAAAAAATCCTCTTGTAAAAAGGTCAGAAAGCATAACTATAAATCCAACCATAACAGTTACAACTGCAGAAAGCAAAATATCATAATTTTTAATATGTGCCATTTCATGTGCAATAACGCCTTCTAATTCATAATAATCTAACTTTTCCAAAAGGCCAGTAGTAACACATATAATAGCATGTTCTGGATTTCTACCAGTTGCAAAGGCATTCGGTTGGGCATCCTCTACAACATATAATTTAGGCTTGTGTGATAAACCAGAAGAAATCATAAGACCATCTAATATATTTAAAATTTTTTTATCTTCTTCTTCTGTTGCAGGTCTTGCATGAGAAACAGCCAAAATTATTTTGTCACTGTTATAATAAGAAGCCCAACTACTTACTATAGAAAACAATAAGGCAATTGTTAAAGCAACAGGAGCTTCTATATCAAAAGCCATAGAAATGTAATAAACAATTAGAGTAATTATTAAAATAAAACCAGATATTATAAAACCAGATTTTATTTTGTTTTTTCGTACATCTTCAAACATAATCATCACCTAAAATTATTATAACATATATTTTTGAAAAGACAATTTATATGAATTAATATTGTAAAATTAATAAAAAAATGATAAAATTTCATGTGTAATTATTTAGAAGGATATTGAATAAAAATTATTAAAAGGAGAATTATGGCAAAGATATATGATGAATTATTAAAAAAAATAGATAAAGAACAAATATATTTAAATGAACCAATGAAAAAGCATACAACATTTAAAATAGGTGGAAGAGCAGATGTATTTATAAAAGTAAAAACTATTCAAGATATAGAACATGTATTAGATGTAGCCCAAAAAGAAAATGTTGAAGTAACAGTAATAGGAAATGGTAGCAACGTATTGGTTAAAGACCGGAGGAATAAGGGGAATAGTTATAAAACCAGAGTTTAAAGAAATTGAATTTATAGATGAAGATACAATAAAAGTAGGCTCTGGAGTGCTTTTATCTAAAATTGCAAATGTAGCATATGAGAATGAACTAACAGGATTAGAATTTGTAGCAGGAATTCCTGGAACTATGGGCGGAGCTGTTAGAATGAATGCTGGCGCATATGGTAAAGAAATTAAAAGCGTTATATATTCAACAACATATATAAATAAAGAAGGAAAAATATGTACAGTAAATAAGCTTGAACATGAATTTGAATACAGAACAAGTAGATTCGCAAAAAATAAAGATGAAATCATTGTTGAAACTACAATACAATTAGAAAAAGGAAATAAAGCAGAAATAAAACAAAAAATGGATGATGATAAAAGATCTAGACAATTAAAACAGCCATTAAATTATCCAAATGCAGGAAGTATTTTTAAAAGAGGAAATGATTACATTACATCAATCCTTATTGATAAATGTGAATTAAAGGGGTATAATGTAGGAGATGCGTATGTATCTGACTTACATGCAGGATTTATTATAAACAAAGGCAATGCAACTGCAAAAGACGTATTAGAATTAATAGCATACATAAAGACAAAAGTGTATAAAAAATTTGGTAAAAAAATAGAATTAGAGATTGAAGTTTTAGGAGAAGATTAATTATGAAAAATTTTTTAAAATGGTTTAAGAACAGTACAAAAATCAAAAGATGGCTTTTTTTAATACTAATAGGAATAGTATTAGCGTGTTTTGGTTTTTGTAAAATATTAGTAACAGATAAGCTAGAATTAAAGGATTTAATAGAAGTAGTAGGTTCTTTTGTAGCAGGATTTGTATTTTTGGTAATAGGAATTGTATTTATACAAAGAAGAACCTTAGAGATTGTAATAGAAAAAAATCAAATACAATTAAGCAAAGAGAATGGTAAATCAGGTATAACAGATTTAGTTTCAGAAAAAGGTATATATAGAAAAGGACCTAAAATTGTAGTTATAGGTGGAGGAACAGGTTTAAATAATGTTCTAGAAGGATTAAAAAATTATACAAGTAATTTGACAGCAATAATTTCTGTAACTTCTTATGGAGAAGAAAAAAACAAAGCACAACAAAACTTAAAACTACAACCAGTAGATAACTTAAAAGATGGAATAATAGCACTTGCAAACAATAGCAAAGATATGAATGCTTTAATGAATTACAACTTTAAAGAAGGAAAATTAAAAGATTTTAATTTTGGAGATATTTATATATCTGCAATGCAAAATATATATGGGAATTTTGCAAAAAGTATACAAAAAACAAGAGAAATTTTATCAATAACAGGAAATGTATTACCAATAACTTTGGATGAAATGAATATTTGTGCAGAACTACAAGATGGAACTGTAATTACTCAAAAAAGTAAAATTGCACAAACAGTAATGGACAAGGTTACAAAAATAAATAGAGTATACTTAAATCCTGCAAATTGTAAAACAGCACCAGGAGTGTTAGAAGCAATAAAAGAGGCAGATGCAATAATAATAGGACCAGGAAGTATTTATACAGATGTAATACCAAACTTATTAGTAAAAAATGTAGCAAAAACAATTAGGGAAAGCAAATCATTAAAAATATATTTATCAAATATAATGACAGAACCAGGACAAACAGATGACTATTCTGTTTCTGAACACATAAATAGTATAGTAGAACATTGTGGAAAAGGAATAGTAAATTTCTGTATATCAGATATAGGAGAAATAGTACCAGAATATATTAGAAAATATAACTTAATGGGTTCTACTACTGTAGAAATAGATTCAGATAAAATTAGAGGAGAAAATGTACAACTAATAAAAGGAGAACTTGCTTCAATAGATGGAACACATATTAGACATGATCCAAATAAAACAGCTCAATTAATAATAGAATTGATTTGCACAGACTTAAAATTTAAAGATAAACATAGAGACGAACAATATATGTTGCTAAACTCAAAACTAAAACAAGAAAAGAAAAAAATTAAAAAGAATACTAAAAAATCAAAAATAGTAAAAGAAAAGAAAAAACCAGTATTAATTAAAAAGAAAAAAAGTAAATTTAGCAATAAATATGAAGAAAGAATACAATCTATAAAAGAAAGCGAAAAAACGAGAATAGAGAATAGAAGAATTCAAGAAAAAGCACAAAAACTAATAGAGGAAGAAGAAGCAAAAGAAAAAGAAAGATTTTTAAAAGAAACATATGGAAAAAAAACTAGAAAGTAGGGAGAAAAACACAAATGAAAATAGAAACACAAAAAATGAGATTAAAAGATGGAATAGAAAAAGAATGGTTAATTACAAATGGAATAGGTGGATATAGTTCTTCTACAATATTTGGAATAAATACAAGGAAGTACCATGGACTATTAGTGGCGCCACTCACACCACCAGCTAGAAGACATTTAATACTTTCAAAAATAGACGAAAGCATTATAATAGAAGACAAAAAATATGATTTGTATTCAAATATGTGCAAAGATTTTATTTCTTCAGGTTATAAATACTTAGAAAGTTTTGAAAAAGATTATATTCCAATCTTTACATATAAAGTAAATGATATAACTATAAAAAAGATTATATGTATGCAATATGGAAAAAATACAGTTTGTGTTTTATACAAAATAGACAATCCAGGAAAAAAAGCAAAGTTTACTATAACTCCAATAATAAACTTTAGAGATTTTCATACAATGACAACAAATTGGGAATTTAATTTAAAACAAAATATTAAAAATAAAAAAGTAAAGATAGAAACAAACGATAAATCAGAAACTCCAATATATATGTGCGTATCAGATGGAAAATATATAGAACATCATAATGATACATTTAGAAATATGTATTACATAGAAGAGGAAAAAAGAGGATTTTTCCCAGAAGAAAATTTATCAGTTCCAGGAAGCTTCGAAATAGAAATACCACAAGAAGCACATAAAGAAATTTCTTTTATATGTTCACTAGAAGAAAATATAGAAGAACTGGATGTAAAAAAAATAATTAACAAAGAAATTATAAGAATAAATGAACTAATGTATGAATCAGAATTAATAGAGGAAAAACAAGATATAGAAAAAATATCTAGCGAGGAATTAAAACAAAGAGACATATTAAGGGATTTTATTATAGCAATAGATAATTTTATAGTATACAGACCTAATTTTGGACTTCATACAATAATTGCTGGATATCCATGGTTTTTGGACTGGGGTAGAGATAGCTTAATTTCATTTGAAGGGTTATTACTGGCAACAAAAAGATATGAAATAGCAAAAGAAGTCCTTTTAACAAGTGTAAGAGATATAAAATTTGGGCTAGTTCCAAATGGATATTCAGGATATGATAATAGACCTCTATATAATAGCTCTGATAGCTCTTTGCTATTGTTTGAAGCTGTTTATAATTATGTAAAATATACAGGTGATTATAAATTTATAGAAAAAAACATATATGAAAAATTAGTTATTGTAATAAATAATTATTGCAAAGGAATAGATTTAGATGACAACAATATTTTCTTGGATATAGATGGACTTTTATCAGCAGGTACAGAAAATACGCAAAACACATGGATGGATGCTAAATATGGTAATCATTGTTTTACACCTAGAAATGGAAAAACAGTTGAGCTAAATAGTTTGTGGTATAATGCATTAAGAATATTAGAAGAATTAAGTAATAAATTTGGAAAAAGAAAAGAAGCAAAAGAATATGCTAAAAAGGCTATGCAATGTCAAAAAGCATTTATAGAGCAGTTTTATAATAAAAAGAAAAAATGCTTATATGATGTAATTGGAGATAACAAAGTAAGACCAAATCAATTATTTGCAACATCACTTAGCCACCCAGTATTGGAGCCAAATTCAGAAATAGCTAAAGAAATGTTTGAAACAGTTACAAAAAAACTTCTTAACAAATATGGATTAAAAACATTGGCAAAAAGCGAGAAAGGATATGTAGACATTTACGAAGGAGATGCATTTAGAAGGGATTCAAGTTATCATCAAGGAATAACATGGCCATGGCTTTTAGGATTATATTACAATACTTTAAAAAATATGATTAAAGTAGAAAAAGATAAAATAGCTAAAAAGGAATTACAAGTAAAATTAGATGAATTTATAGAAAATACCAAAAAAACATTTATAAAAGAATTTTATGAAAGAGGAACAATAGGAAGCATAGCAGAAATATATGATTCAAAGACTCCATACTTGCCAAAAGGAACAATAGCACAAGCTTGGAGTATAGCAGAAATATTTAGAATAATACAGGAGAGATAATGAGAATATTAGGAATAGATCCAGGATTTGCAATAACAGGATATAGTATAATAGATTATCAAGGAAATAAATTTAAATTAATAGATTCACGGAGCAGTACTAACAAAAGCAGGGGAATCATTTCCATTAAGGCTTACAAAAATCTATAATGATTTATCAATGATAATAGACCAGTATAAACCTGATGCAATATCAGTAGAAGAATTATTTTTTAACAACAATGTAAAAACAGCAATAAATGTAGCTCAAGCAAGAGGAGTAATATTAGTAGTAGGATGTCAAAAACAAATACCAACATACGAGTATACTCCATTGCAAATAAAACAAGCAGTTGCAGGATATGGAAGAGCAGACAAAATACAAGTACAAAAAATGGTAAAAGCAATATTAAATGTAGAAAAATTGCCAAAACTAGATGATACAACAGACAGCATGGCAGCAGCAATTTGCCATGCACACAGTGCAAAATTTTCAGAAAAATTGTAATTTACAATTTATATAATAAATAAAGAAAAGGATTAAAAATGACAGTAGAAAATTTAGAAAAGGAACTAAAACAAGAAAAACTAAATAGCATATATCTGTTTTATGGAGAAGAAACATATCTTTTAGAAAATACAGTAAAAAAAATAAAAAAAATAAAAAAAATATTTGGAGACTTAATATTAGGAATAAACTATATACAAATAAACGAAACAAATGCAAACACACTAATTTCTAATATAGAAACTCCAGCATTTGGTTATAACAAAAAATTAGTAATAGTTAAAAATTCAGGCATATTCAAAAAAAGCAAGGGTCGTACTACTGCAAAAACTGAAAACAATGAACTACAAAAAAAAATTAGTGAATACATAAAAGAAAACATAAAAACAATAAAAGAAACAACAGTATTAATATTTATAGAAGAAGAACTAACCAAATGCGACCTTACAACAACTATTCAAGAATTAGGAGAAATATGCAATTTTGAAAGGCTAAAACCAGTAGAACTAAAGAAAAAATTAAAAACAATTTGCAATATGTATCAAGTAAATATAGATGAAAATACATTGCAATATTTTATTGAAACATGTGGTACAAATATGCAAGTTTTAATAAATGAAATAAGAAAACTTATAGAATATGAAGGTAAAAACGGAACAATAAAAAAAGAAGATATAGATAAATTATCAATAAAAGAATTAGAAAGTAAAATTTTTGATTTAACAGATAATTTAGGAAAAAGAGATATTACAAAAGCATTAGAAATGTTAAAAGAATTATTATATAATAAAGAACCAATACAAAAAATATTAATAACACTATATAATCATTTGAGAAAATTATATATAGTAAAACTTGCAGAAGACTATAATAAAAATATTTCCGAAAGTTTAAAATTAAAACCAAATCAAATGTTTTTAGTAACAAAATACAAAAAACAAGCAGGTTTTTTTAAAACAAAAGAATTAAGAAAGATATTGCAAGAACTAATAGATTTAGATTATAATTATAAAAATGGTTTAATAGATATAAACATTGGACTAGAAGCAATACTTTGTAGATATTGTTAAAAAGGATGTGGAACAATGAAATTTTTATTTGTATTAGGAATTGTAATTGCAACATGTGGTGTAATTTTAATATATGACGCAAGACCGATAACAAAAAAAATGTTTAGTTTTGGAGACCAAAACGATGGAGCACTAGGATTAAAACTAACAGGATTTTTAATTACTATAATTGGAATGGTATTGGTTTATTGCAATTTATAATTTATTGCAATATGTATTTGCTTTTTCAAAATAAATATGATATCATATATAACATATTTAGAAAAACTATGAAAAAGAGGAGTAAGATTTAAACTGTTTTAAAGAGAATAGAAGTCACCGGCTGAGAGCTTCTAAGAACAAGAAAATCTGAAGGTAGCTTTGGAGTTGATTATTTGAAATAATAGTAGAATAATTCGTAAATCTGCGTTAAAGATATAAGAGATGTATAAATAATTAATTTATATATAAATTAAGGTGGTACCACGAAAAGAACCCTCGTCCTTATGGATAAGGGTTCTTTTATATTATGAAAGGAGAGTTTAATTATGTGCGAAAATTGTAAACACGAACTTGAAGGAAAATACGAGCCAAAGAGCTTTGAAGATGAAA
>CAYMXX010000025.1:0-13151 GCA_964394545.1 uncultured Clostridium sp. | reverse complement strand
TTTTCTATATCTTTTACTTCTCCATTTGATGTATCTGTTTTTATGCATTTTACTTTTTGTATTTTTCCATCTTCCACTACTGCTTCTAATACTTTTGTATTATATATTACTTCTACGCCATCTTCCATTGCTTCTTGTAATTCAATCTCTCTTGCTGGCATTTTTTCTTTATCTCTTCTATATAATATTGTACTACTTTTTGCACCCATTCTTATAGCTGCTCTTGCAGAATCTGTTGCTACATTTCCTCCACCTATTATTACTACATTACCTAAATCTTTTATAATTCTTTTTGCATTGTATTCTTTTAATATGTAATCTGATTTATATATGTTATTACATTCTTTGTTTGTTAGAGTATATATACTAGCATTTTCTGCTCCTATTGCTATAAATATTGCTTTATAGCCTTGTTTCTTTAATTCTTTTATTGTTAATTCTTTTCCAAATTCTATATTTGTTTGTATATGTATTCCTAAACTTTTTATTCTTTTAGTTAAATTTTGTGTAATATCTCGTGGTAATCTAAATCCAGGTATTCCATATGTTAAAAGTCCACCTATTTCCTCTTCTTTTTCAAATATTGTAACATCAAAGCCTTTTTTAGCAAGTTCTACTGCACATTCTATTCCTGCTGGTCCAGAACCAATTATTGCTATTTTTATATTGTTTCTTTTTTCTATTTCGTTTACATATACTACATTATTTTCTCTTGCCCAGTTATTTACATACTTTTCTAATTTATTTACTTGTATAGGCTCGCCCTTTATTCCTTTTACGCAGTTGCCTACACAGCATTCTTCATATGGACATACATTAGAACATACATCGCTCATAATGTTATTTTCTTGTAATATTTTATATGCTTCTTCTAAATTATTATTTTTAATTTCTAATATAAATTGTGGAATATGTGTACTAATAGGACATCCTTTTTGACACATTGGATTTTTACAATTCAAACATTTATTTGCTTCATTTTGTGCTTCTTGTAAAGTATTCAATTTAATTTCTCCTTTTATATAATTCGTTCTGGTTTATATATTTATATACGTCTTTCGGTAAATAGTTTATTACCTCTTCGCAATTATTTTCTATCATTTTTCTTATTTGTGTTGATGATATTTTGTTTTTGTCTCTTTCTATAACTATATATTTGTTTTCTTTTATTTTATCGTAGTTTTTCCAATTATGCATTTTTTCAAAATTATCTGACCCCATTATAAAAAATATTTCGCATTTATTAGAATATTTTTTTGCGATTAATTCAAATGCATCTACTGCAAATAATTTTTTATTTTCTTGTATTTCAATATCATCTACTTCTAGATTATTATAATCTTTTATAGCTAATTTTATCATGTTTAATCTATGTTTTGCTGGTATTAGTTCGTTCTTTGTATACCAATCATTTACTGGAACAAAAACTACTTTATCTAATTTGTTTGTTTTAATTAAATTATTTGCTAATTCTATATGTATATTACTTGGAGGATTAAAACACCCTCCAAAAAATCCTATCTTCTCCATTTTTTCCTCTTTATAGACAAAAGGGGTCTTTCCCCTTTTGTCTACTTATTTAATTTGATTAAATATATCTTCGTGTATTTCTTCTATTGTTCTTATTTTATTATCTTTTATGCAATCTATTGTTACCCAATTATATTTTTTTGCAACATCACATGCTGCGTTATAGCTGTCTATTATATGATTTCTATCTCTTTCGTGTATGTCTTTTTGTGCTTCATGTGTAAATTTGTTTTCCCTATTTTTCATAAGTTCAAATGCAAATTCTGGTGGCATATTTAAGAAAAACACTTTTGTTGGTACTGGTAATTTATATAAATTAAATTCAAAATCCCAAAGCCAGTTTAAAAATTTTTCTCTTTCTTTTTCATCTTTTATTTTACCAGCTTGGTGAACCATATTAGCTGTTGTATATCTATCTGCTAGTATTATTCCACCTTTATTATAATATTCTTCTAATTCAGTTTTATATGTTGCATATCTATCTACTGCGTAAAATGTTGAAGCTATATATGGGCTAATTTCTTTTGCGTTTTCTCCAAATTCTCCAGATAAATACATTTTTACTAATGAAGATGATGGACTATCGTAGTTAGGAAACGATACTGTTCTAAAATCTATATTTTCTTCTTTTAATCTTTGTTGCAATTTTTCAAATTGAGTTTGTTTTCCACTTGCATCTGTTCCGTCTATTACATATAATTTGCCCATTTTTATTCTCCTTATATTCTATTAAATAATGGTTCTATATTTTCCAATTGTATATTATCTTCTATTGTTATAAAGTTCCATTGTGGATTTGCTATTTTTAAATATTCTCTAATTTTTTCACATGCTTTTGGCATAAATGGCTCAAATAAATTAGATAAATTTGCAATAATAACTGCACATGTATATATTGTATTGTTAAACCCTTCAATATCTTCTTTTTTCTGAATCCATGGTTTACTTTCATCATAGTACTTATTTGCATATTCTACAAGTTCCATAACTTTTTCTGTTGCAGTTCTAAATTCTAAATTTTCTATTAAATTTGCAACTTCTTTATATGTTTTTTCTATTTCTGCTTTTGCTTGTTCATTTAATTTACCATTTGGTATTTGTGTTAATTCTTTAAATCTTAATGTTCTATTTACTAAATTTCCAAATTTATTTAATATTTCGTTATTATGTGTTCTTTCAAATTCTTCAATAGTAAAGTTTGTGTCTTTCTTTTCTGGTCCATTATTTATAATATGGAATCTTAATGAATCTGTATTATATTTTTCTAGCATTTCTAATGCTGTAATACCATTTCCTTTACTTTTTGATATTTTTTCGTCATTTATGTTTAGATATTCTGTTGAAACTATTACATCTACTAAATGGAATTTATCTTCTAAACCTGCTAATAATCCATTAAATATTATACTGTGGAATACTATATTATCTTTTCCATGGCACATATATATTTTATTATTGTGACCTTCTTTCCAAAAGTCTTCCCAGTTAAATCCATTTTCTTCTGCTAATTTCATTGTATCTGTTAAATATCCAAGTACAGCTTCTATCCATACATACATTCTTTTAGCTTCATAACCTGGAAGTGGAATTTCTACACCCCAATCTAAATCTCTTGTTACAGCTCTATCTTTTAGACCTTGTTTTAAATATTTTTCTGTTTCATTTCTTGCATTTAATCTCCAAAATTGTTTACATTTATCTGTATTTGATTGAATAATATCTTGGAATTTAGATAATGCAAAATATAAATTTTTATTATCTTTTTCTACTGTTTTATTTCCACAATTTAAGCACATACCATCTTTTAAATCTTCTACTGATGGAGTATGTCCACAATTGTCGCATTGATCTGCTTTTGTTATTTCACCACATTCTGGACATTTTATTTGTATTTCTCTGTCTTGTAAAAATTTATTACATTTTTCACAATATGCTTGTGGTTCTATTTTTTCATATATATATCCATTGTCATATAATTTTTTAAATATTTCTTGAACTTTTTGTGCATGATATTCTGTTTCTGTTTTTGAATATAAATCATAAGAAAAATCCATTGCTTCAAAAGTTTTAGTAAACTCTTCATGATATTGTTCTGCTATTTCTTTTGCTGTTCTGCCTTCTTTTTTTGCTCTTTCCGTTATTGGAGTTCCATGGCAGTCTGTTCCAGATACATATAAAACATTATCTCCATTAATTCTATGATAACGTGCTAATATATCTCCTGATATCAGACCTGCTAAATGGCCTAAATGTAAAGAATTGTTGGCATAAGGCCATGCTCCACCTATTAAAATATTTTTGCTCATCAATTATTCCCCCATTGTTAATAATATAATAACAAATTCTATCATACTCATACTAAAATAGCAAGTTTTAAAGGTTTAAAACTTGCTATTTTATATTTTAGTCTACACTTTATTCCAGAACCAGTCTAAGCTGTTATCAATACTTTTTTTCTTGTAAAATTTAGCTGCAATGTCATCTACCCATAAATATCCGAAAAAAGATATAAAAATCATTATAAAGTCTATTCCTAAGCTTCCAACTAATGCTGCGTGTATTTCTTCTACGTTTGCTTCTGGCATAGTAAGTTGTACACTATGCATTAAAATTAGTACTAAGAAAAATATTAATGCAACTGCTGGTGCATGTGGTTTTTTTATTTCCTTTCCTAAAAATATTAATAATACTGTTGCTGCCAATAAAAGTATTAATGTTAATGGGTTTGTTAAATCAATAATGAACATTTTGTTTCCTCCTTTGTTTTTTATTTAAATTTATTTTCTAGTACACTTCATACTAGTTTAGTAAACTATTTTAATTTTTCTTCTATAAGTTTTGCTATTTCTTCTGCTTTTTTAGCTATATTATCTTTATCTTTTCCTTCTATCATAACTCTTATTAATGGCTCTGTTCCAGAAGGTCTTATTACAACTCTTCCTTCATTTGCAAATTCATCTTCTATTTGTTTAATTTTATTTTGAATTTCTTCGTCTTCTAAATATTGGTTTTTCTTTGCTGAATTTATTTTTGCATTAATTAATACTTGTGGATATATTTGTATTATATCACAAAGTTTAGATGCTAAAACATTTTTTTCTAATAAAATTTGTATAAGCATAAGTGATGTAAGTATTCCATCTCCTGTTGGATTATAGTCTAATAATATTATATGACCAGATTGTTCTCCTCCTAAATTGTAACCATTCTTTAGCATTTCTTCTAATACATATCTATCTCCAACTTTTGTTTGTTTTAATTTTAAATTATTGTTTTCGGCAAATTTATTTAATCCCATATTACTCATTATTGTTGCAACTAAAGTATCATTATTTAATTTACATTTTTCTTGTAAATATTTTGAGAATATTGCAAGTAGTTTGTCTCCATCTATAAGATTTCCTTTTTCATCTACTGCTAAGCATCTGTCTCCATCTCCGTCATATGCAATTCCTAAATTTAATTTGTTTTCTAATACAAATTTTTTTAGTCCTTCTAAATGTGTTGAACCACATTCATGATTTATGTTTATTCCATCTGGATTGTTGTTTATTATTTTATATTTTATACCTAACTTTTTAAATATTTCTTCTGCTACTTTATAAGTTGCACCATTTGCTACATCTAGTCCAACTACAAAATCATCTCTTAAATGATTTTCTATATTATCTTCAAATATTCTTCTAAATAGACATACATATTCATCTATTAAATGTGTTGCATCTTCTGATACTCCTATTTTATTATGTACTGCTATCAAATCATTTATTTTTCCAGAGTCCATAACTTCTTCTATTTCTTCTTCTATTTCGTCAGATATTTTCATTCCTTTATTGCTAAAATATTTAACTCCATTAAATTCAAATGTATTATGTGATGCTGAAATAACAACACTTGCATCTGCTTTTAGTTTTTTTGTTAAATAGGCAACCGCTGGTGTTGGCATAACTCCCAATAGTTTTACATTTGCTCCATAGCTTAAAAATCCTGCTGTCATAGCGCTTTCTATTAATGTTCCAGAAAGTCTTGTATCTCTTCCTATTAAAATTGTTGGAGCATGATTTGAATGTTTAGATAAAACATATGCACCTGCTTTGGCAACTTTATATACTAATTCTGGTGTTAATTCTGTATTAGCAATTCTTCTAATTCCGTCTGTTCCAAAATATTTTCTCAATTTTGTTTCCTCCTAAAATAAAATTCATTTAGCGTTTATATTATATATTGTTTATTATAAAAAAAGCAATCTTTTTTTAATATTTCTATTAAATTTTAGTCTAATATTTCTTTTAATTATATTAATTTATATGTGAAAAAAGTATATATTTAAAAGTTCCGTTCTTCAAGGCGTTTAAGATACTAAAAAATCAAGTAAAAGATACACACTCTAAGTTAGAGAAAAATTTAAATTCAACAGGTCGAACTCACTTTGAAATATATACTTTTTTCACATTATTTACTTTAAAGAATACCCATTGACTTTTTTGTTATTTTATACGAAAATATGTTGTAGAAAATAAATTTTAGGAGAATTTAAAAATGAAAATTAATGTATCAAAAAACAAACTAATAATTTCAATAATATTTTTCATAATAGTGTTAGCTCTTATATTACTAAATACTGGCTCATATATTATGGACAATTCTTTTAATTGGATATATTTTGTGCTATCTATTCTTACTTTAGTAACAACCTGTGTAATATATTGTTTAAACTTAAATTTTAGTGAAAAGAAATCTAAAATATTTACGTTTATAATTTCTTTTTTATCTATATTATTTTCTTATATTGTTATAGAATTGTTTAACCAAAACAGTTTATTTGACCTATATACTAAGCGTCTTTTGTTTAACTTTATTGTAATTATAATTTTACATTTATTTATATATACTCTATCAAATAACTTTAAATTAACTATAATTTTAACAAATGCTCTTCTTTTTGTGCTTGGCATTGCTAATTATATTGTTTCATGTTTTAGAGGAACCCCTCTTGTTCCTTGGGACATACTTTCTATAAAAACTGCTGCATATGTTGCAGATTCATATACATTTTCATTTACTCCACATTTTATATTAGCATGTCTTCTTTCCATTTTTATAATTGTTCTTGGTTTAAAAGCAAATTATAAATTTGAAAAGAAAAAATTAAACTTAATACTACGTTTTATTTGCATAATAATTTTGTCTATAATAACAATTGTGTTTTATAAAACAGATGTTATAGATTATTTTGATTTTGAAAATAATTTGTGGAAACCACAAGATGAATATTCTAATAATGGATTTTTAGCTAGTTTTGTAAAGCAAAGTAAAAATTTATTTAATGAGGCACCTGAAAATTATTCTACAGAGAATTTAGAAAGTATAATATCTGAAAAAGACTATACTACTCAATTAGAAAAAGCCGAAGATGATTCACCTAATATTGTTGTAATAATGAGCGAAAGTTTTTCTGATTTAAGTGTTAATGGTAATTTTGAAACTTCTGAAGAATATATGTCTTACTTTTATAGTTTAAATAAAAATACAATTAGAGGAAATACATATGTTTCTGTTTTTGGAGGTCAAACTCCTAATTCAGAGTGGGAATTCTTAACTAATAATTCTATGGCATTTATGCCTTATAGAACTGTTCCTTATCAGCAATATATAAGAAAGCCTTCATATTCGCTTGCCAAAACATTAAAATCACAAGGTTATACTGCAAATGCTATTCATCCTTGGTATGGCTCTGGTTATAGAAGAAATGCAATTTATCCTCTTTTAGGCTTTGATTCATTTGAAAGTTTAGAAACATTAAATGATTTGGAATATTTAAGAAAATATCCTACAGATTTAAGTACATATAAAGAAATAATAAAGCAATTTGAAAACAAGGATAAAACAGAAAAAATATTCAATTTTACAGTTACTATGCAAAATCACAGTGGTTACGATTTAGAAGGTTATGACTCTACTGTATTTTTAACAGATATAGAAAATTGTCCTAGAGTTGAACAATATCTATCTGTAATGAAAGAATCTGACAAAGCTTTAGAATATTTAATTAATTATTTTGAAAATTATGACGAAAAAACAATTATACTATTTTTTGGAGACCATCAGCCACCATATTTTGAAGATGAATTTTGGGAAACTATTATGGATGATTCAAGCAATGATACAACAAAATATATAACTCCGTTCTTATTATGGGCTAATTATGATATAGAAGAAAAATATATAGAAAAAATAAGTTTAAATTATTTGTCTATTTTATTACTAGATACAGCAAATTTAAAAACAACGCCTTATATGAATTTTTTAAGAGATATGCAATCCCAAATACCTGTAATTACTGGAAATGGTTATATAGATAACAAAGGCAATAAATACACATTCGATAATGAAACTGAATATTTGGATATAATAAAAAAATATGAATTAATACAATATAATAATGTGTTTGATTATAAAAATAGAATTAATAGTTTTTTTGAAATAAATTAATTTTTAAGACGGATTTAAATCCGTCTTTATTTTTATTTATTTTGTTCCAAATATTCTGTCTCCTGCATCTCCAAGTCCTGGTATTATGTAAGCATGTTCATTTAATCTTTCGTCTATTGCAGCGCAATAAATTTCTACATCTGGATGTTTTTCTTGCATTGCTTTTATTCCTTCTGGTGCAGCTATTATACATAAGAATTTTATTTTTTTAACACCTTTTTCTTTTAGTAATTCTATTGCATCTATTCCAGAACCACCTGTTGCAAGCATTGGGTCTAATATTAAAACTTCTCTTTGAGCTATATCTTTTGGTACTTTAAAGAAATATACATTTGGTTTAAATGTTTCTTCATCTCTATACATACCTACATGTCCTATTTTTGCATTTGGTACTACTTGGATTATTCCATCTAACATACCTGTTCCAGCTCTTAAAATTGGAACAAATGCATAATTATTTTCATTGATTTTTCTTGTTTTCATTTTTTGAATTGGAGTTTCAATTTCTACTTCTTCCAATTTTGCATCTTTCATTGCTTCATAGCAAAGTATTGTAGCAAGTTCTGATACTATTTCTCTAAATTCCTTTGTTCCTGTTTTTTTGTCTCTTAAAATTGCTAATTTGTGTTCTACTAATGGATGTTTTAATTCGATTACTTCCATAATCACTGCCTCCTTAAATTTTTTTATAAAATTAAATTTACATACGTTCTGGCATTTCCATTCCTAATAATTCCGCTCCTGTTTTTAATACTGTTCCTACTGCATATGTTAGGAATAATCGTGCATTTTGAACTTCTTTATCTTCTGTAATTATTCTATGTTCATTATAATATGTGCTAAAACTTTGACTTAAATCTATTAAATATCTTGCTAAAATTGATGGCTCATTTTTATCTGCAGCATTTTTTATAACGTCATTAAATTGATATATAAGTTTTAATGTGTCTAAAGCTTCTTTTTCATTTAATTTAGAAAAATTTATTTCTTCTATTTTTGGCATGTAACCTGCTTTATTTAACAAACTTCTTGTTCTTACATAAATATATTGAATATATGGTCCTGTTTCTCCTTGGAAATTAAGAAGCATATCCCAATCAAATATTTCATCTTTAATTCTACTATTTGATAAATCGTTAAATATAATTGCTCCTACTCCAACTTTTCTTGCTACTTCTTCTTTATCTTCTAAATCTGGATTTTTTTCATTTATTATATCTTTAACTTTATCTATTGCTTCATTTAAAATATCTTCTAAAAATACTGAATTTCCTTTTCTTGAGCCTATTTTTTCTCCATCTTTATCTACTACTAGTCCAAATGGAACATGTACACATTTCGAAGCATAATTTTCATATCCCATTAATTCAAACACTTTAAATACTTGTTTAAAATGCAGTGCTTGCTCATTTCCAACAACATATATTGCTTTATCAAAATTATATGTATTCATTCTATCTTTTAAAGAGGCTAAATCCCTTGTTGCATATATTGTAGTTCCTGCAGATGTAATTATTATACAAGGTGGCATGTCATATTTTTCTAAATCTACAACTTGTGCTCCTTGAGATTCTTTTAATAAATCTTTTTCTTTTAATTCTTCTACTATTGGATCCATTTTATCATTATAATATGCTTCTCCATTATATGAATCAAATTTTGAATTTAATAATTTATATGTTTTTTCATAATTTTCTAAGCTTATTTTTCTAATATGCTCCCATAATTTATATGTTTCTTGGTCACCATCTTCTAGTTTTTTAAATTCTGCTCTTGCTAAATCTGTAAGTTCTGGTTTTTCTTTTTCTTCTTTGTTAAAACGTATATATGTTTTTAATATACTTGCCATTTCATCATTTTCAAAATCATATTCATTTTTCCAAAGTTTAATTCCTGCCATTACTTTACCAAATTGAAGTCCCCAGTCACCTAGGAAATTAATTCCTACACTGTTATATCCTAGAAAATTATATATTTTATATAAAGCTCCACCTATTACAGTTGTACGTAAATGCCCAATATGAAATGGTTTTGCAATATTAGGTGCTGAATAATCTATTACAACATTTTTACCTTCCCCCAAATTTGAAGAGCCATAGTTTTCTTTGGTTTTTGCAACAGTTTCTAAAACTTCTTTTGCTAGTGTTTGCTTATTTATATATATATTTAAATATCCACCAACAACTTCAATTTTTTCTATTACATCTTCATTAATTTTTATATTTTCTTTTATATCATTTGCTATCATAGGTGGTGCTTTTCTTAATTCTTTTGCTAGTTTAAAACATGGAAAAGCATAATCTCCTAAATCGCTATTTGGTGGTATTTCTATGTAATTTTCTAATTCTTTTGCATCTAAATTTGTTGCTTGTGCAATTGCATTTGCAATTTCTTTTTTAAAATTGATCATCTTAATTCCTCTCTTTCTTAAAATATTCATCCTCTTCCCATTTAATAGGGTTGTTTCTTATGTATTCAATAATTTTGTAATATTCTTTTTCATTTCTAATAATGTGTTCATAATAATTTCGTTGCCAAATTGAATAACCTATTTGCCTACTTGTTGCACCCTTTATTCCTTTTATAATTGCACCTATTGTTTTGCTTGGTGTCTGTAGGGGCGTATTGCATACGCCCTGTTCACAATTTAATGTTTCACTTATTTCAATTATTAGATGCACATGATTTGGCATGATAATATATTCATTAATTTTAACATTTTTTCTAATTTTATTTGTTTTTATTATTTCTTTTTCTACTGTTTTTCCATAATTATTCAATTCAACTTTTGCATTTGTTATATTTCCTAATAAGTTTAATCTGTTTTGAATACATATTGTTATAAAATATGCGCCTTCACTTGAATAATTATAATTTTTTAATCTTATACTTTTTCTATGGTTGATTTCTGAATTATATTGCATTAATTATCTTCCTCTCATTGGGCGTATGCAATACGCCCCTACAAAATCCCCCATAATTTATTCTATTTTATTTCTGCTTTGCTTCTACAGTATATTTTTAGTCTCCTAGGCATATGTCTAGGTCTCTTGCAACTCGTACTAAATCATCATCCATTGTTACTCTTTTTATGTTTGTGCTTTCTGTTCCTCCACTTCTTGCACCTATTTCTTTATTATTTCCTACAACATCTTCTAAAGATACATATCCTAATTTTCCGTTTTCTAATGTTACTAATACATTAAATTTACCTGCTAATGCAAGTTCCATTGCTTTGCTTCCATATTTTGTAGATAATACTCTATCAAATGCTGTTGGTGTTCCACCTCTTTGTACATATCCTAATACTGTGTTTCTTGATACCATTCCTGTTAATTCTTCTAAATCTCTTGAAAGTTTTTCTCCTATACCACCTAATCTTATATTATCTAATCCTGCTCCATCATTTAATGTTCTTTTTACTGTTATTTCTCCATCTTTTGGTTTTGCACCTTCTGATACTACTATTATGCTAAATTTCTTTCCTTCTTCTTTTCTTTTATTTATTTTTTCTACTATTTTATTTATATCATATGGTATTTCTGGAATTATTGCAGCATCTGCTCCTCCTGCTATTGCAGATTCTAATGCAATCCATCCAGCATATCTTCCCATTACTTCTAATGTCATTATTCTATGATGTGATTCTGCTGTTGAGTGTAATCTATCTAATGCTTCTGTTGCAACAGATACAGCTGTGTTGTATCCAAATGTTATTTCTGAATGTGCAACATCATTATCTATTGTTTTTGGAACTCCAATTACATTTAAACCTCTTAAAGAAAAATCTCTTGCAGATTTTTGTGTTCCATCTCCACCCAATGTAAATATACAATCAAATCCTGCATTCTTTACATTTTCTACTGCTTTATATGACATATCTTTATATACTATTTGACCATTTTCTTCTACTGGATAATTAAATAAGTTTGTACTATTAGAAGCACCTATTATTGTTCCACCTCTATGAAGTAATCCTGATGCACTTCCATTTGATTCTAGTTTTATATAATTATTTTCTAACATTCCTTTATAGCCTTCTATATAGCCATAGCATTCTACATTATGTGTTTCTGCTGTTTTTACTATTGCACGGATTACTGCGTTTAATCCTGGGCAATCTCCACCATTTGTAATTATTGCAACTTTTTTAACCATCTTTTAAATTTCTCCTTTTATTGTTTTTTGGACATACATAATTGTCCGTTCCTACATTCTTACTATATTATATCAATAAATTATATTTTTACAAGTTTTTGAAATAAAAAAAGTGCCTTTATCGCACTTTTTTTATTTGTTACTTATATGTATTATTTCTGCTCCTACACTCAATTCTCTTGATACTATATTTTGTATTTGAGCTACTTCTTCTTGTTTTAGTTCTTCTGCTTTTATTACAACACTTACACTTCCTTCATTTGCAAATATTACTACATCTTTAAAATTTTTTGCAAGTATTAAATTTTCTGCTATCATTATTGCATTTTTTGTATTGTTTATACTATTTATTTTTTTTAATGCTTCTTGTTTTTGTTCTGCTGTTGCATTTGTATTATTATACATTTCTTGATATGTTTCTAATGTCTCAGAATACATAGTATTTCTATCTAGCTTTGATGTTACAAAATAATTATCTTTTGTCTCTTCTTTGTTCTGTTCGTTTGCACTTGTTTCAACCGAATTTTCTTGTTGAATAATGTTTTCACTTTCAACAGTATTATTATTTTCTATATCAATATTTTCCTCTACTTTATTTTCTTCATGTGGTATTGTACTTACAAATTCTGCATCTCCTATTGCTGTATCGCTTCTATCTGCAATTGTACTTGTAGCAACGTTTTCTTGGTTTGTTGTAAAATTTAAGTACCCTGCTGTTATTAACATTAATGAAACTACTAATACTATTAATTGATTTCTTTTTAAAACTTTCATATTTTCTCTCCTTCTTAAACTGACATTTCAAAAACTTGTATTCTATATGTAGATATTCCTGTAGCTGCTGAAACAGCTTGAATTATATTTGTTTTTATGCTTGGATCTGTAGCTCCTTGTGCTGTAATTATTGCACCTTCTATTTTTGGCATAATTACTTTTTGAGTTATTGGTGTCTTTTCGCCATTTTTTTCTTC
>CAYMXX010000024.1:0-13406 GCA_964394545.1 uncultured Clostridium sp. | reverse complement strand
TAAAAAGAGGAGATATGTTTTATGCAGATTTAAGTCCAGTAATTGGTTCAGAACAAGGAGGAATACGACCTGTTTTAGTCATTCAAAATGATACAGGAAACAAATACAGTCCAACAGTAATAGTTTCAGCAATAACATCTCAAATGAATAAAAATAAATTACCTACACATATAGAATTAGACTCAAAAGAATTTGGACTAAAAGCAGATTCAGTAATACTTGCAGAACAAATAAGAACAATAGATAAAAGTAGGTTAAAAGAAAAAATAGGTCATATAGATGATAGAATTGTTATGAATAAAATAAACGATGCGCTTGGAGTAAGTTTCGGCATCTGGGACGGAGCAGAATGAGAAAAATCCTTCATTTGTGCCAGAGCAATTTTTTTGCTTTGTCCCAGATGAAGGATTTTTCTCATTCTGCTCCGTCCCAGATGTTATTTATCTTTCATTATTTCTTTAATTGAACCTAAACTTGCAAGTGCACTTGTTGCTTCAAAAGGAATAAATACTTTATTAGCTTCACCTTTTGCAACTTCTTGCAATGCTTCTAATGATTTTAATTGAACTAATTTTTCGTCTGGACTTGATTTTTTGATTGATTCATAAACCATTTCAATTTCTTTAGCTTTTGCTTTGGCTACTTCACGAATTGCTTCAGCTTCACCAACAGCTTTTCTAATTTTTGATTCTTTTTCGGCTTCTGCTTGAAGAATTGCGGCTTCTTTTTGACCTTCTGCTATTGTAATAGCAGCTTGCTTTTCTCCTTCAGCTTGAAGAATAGCAGCTCTTTTATTTCTTTCTGCATTCATTTGTTTTTCCATAGCATCACGAATATCTTCTGGTGGTCTAATATCCTTAATTTCAACTCTGTTTACTTTACATCCCCATTTATCTGTTGCTTCATCAAGTAATATTCTTAATTGATTATTTATTAAATCTCTTGAACTAAATGTTGAGTCTAAGTTCATTTTACCAACTATATCACGAATAGTTGTAATTGCCAAATATTCAATACCTCTTTTTAAAGATTGGATTTCATATACGTATTTTGCTGGATCTGTTATTTGATAGAATACAAAAGTATCTATAGTAATTGTAACGTTGTCTTCTGTAATAACTCCTTGAGGTGGTATATCCATTGTTTGTTCTTTTAAACTTACAACACTTCTTACATGATCAACAAAAGGAATAATTATTGTAAGTCCAGCGTCAGCAACCTTATGAAATTTACCAAGTCTTTCTATAATATAAACTTCTGATTGCCTAACGACTTTAATTGATTTGAATGCTATAATTAAGATTATAACTAATAGTATAATTAAAAATGCCATTTTAAACCTCCTAAAATATTTAATATATATTAATAATATTGATAACTATAATACTGATGTTACTCTAATTGGGCTAACAACTAATTTAACACCATCTATTTTTAAAATTTCTACTTCTGTTCCTTTTGAAATAGAAGTTTCATCATCTGATTTTGCAGACCATATTTCTCCGTTTATTTTTACTTGGCCAGTTGATTCTATTGAGTTAATATCTGTTGTTACAATTCCATGTTTACCTATTAAGGAATAAGTATTAGTAGGAACGGTATCTTTTTTATTTATGAATTTATCTGCTAAAGGTTTAGTAAGAGGTATAAGGATTGCAGAAGAAACAACAAATACTGCTGTTTGTATTGCAATACTATTTGTAAATATACTAGCAACCATAGCTAAAAGAGCTCCAATTCCTAACCAAAAAACTAAAAAACCAACTGTTATAATTTCAACTACAAAAAATATTCCAGCTGCGATTAACCAAAAACACCACATAGATAATCCTCCTAATAATATTAATCACAATAAATATTATACTATAAATAAATAAAAAAGGGAAGATATCCCTTTTAATTTTTATGGAAATAAAAAGTTATTTAATACAGGTACTTTCCAGAATACAAACACTATAATAGCAACTATTACAATTGTTAAAATAAGCGCAAAAATATCTTTAGAACGTTCCTCTTTGCTTTTTTTAGTTTCATTATAAAGAGCAGTACCAATTATTTGAAAATACTTTTTAGGATTTAAAGAAATAGAATGTTCTTTTCTTTTTTTATTTACATAATTTTGAGATTCCTTTTCCATTTTTAAATTTTGAACCTCCCTTTCTAATCTTTCTTTTTCTGAATATAAATTACTATAAACGTCAAAATTTTTAGAATTAAGTCCCATTTCTTCATCATATTGAGTGCGAAGAGCTGGATTAGCTAATACCCTATATGCTTCTGTTAATTCTTTAAATCTATCTTCGCTCCAATTAATATTATTGCTAGAATTTATATCTGGATGATATTTTTTAGCTAGAGTTCTATAAGCTTTTTCTATAATTTCATATGATGCATTTTCGCTTACTTCCAAAATTTCATAATAATTTTTCATAACTTTACTCCTTGTAAATATTATAACCAAATATATAATAACATAAAATTAAAAAATGTAAAATGTTTTTTATTAAATAAAATGAAATTAAAAAAAAAGACTTGCTTCAAAATAAATATTAGTATAATATAATACAGTATTGAAAGGTTTTAAGTAAATAATATTAAGAAGAAAGGAGTAAATGTAATAATATAGCGCCAGGGCAATATATGTAGTAATATTGCTAACGAGGAGTAGAACTTATCGAAAGATTCGGCGGATGGTTCTATGGCAAAAAGGTTGTCATTAAATATTACACAAAAACTAATAGCAATATTAGAACAAAAGTAATATAAACCGGAATTTACTAAAATATTTTCAATTCCATTTTAAATTTTTAGGAGGTACACTATGTGTGGAATTGTAGGTTATATAGGAGATAAAAAAGCAACACCCATATTAATTAATGGTCTTTTAAGATTAGAGTATAGAGGTTATGATTCAGCAGGTATTGCTGTAATGGAAGAAAATAATATTATTGTAAAAAAAGATAAGGGAAGAGTTAATAACTTAAATAATTTAGAAGGAATAAATGATTTGAAAGCAACAGTAGGAATTGCTCATACAAGATGGGCAACACATGGAAAACCATCAAAAGAGAATTCACATCCTCATATGGATAATTCAGGTTCTTTTGCAGTTGTTCATAACGGAATAATAGAAAATTATCATGAATTAAGAAACTTTTTAACAGAAAAAGGTTATAACTTTTTATCACAAACAGATACAGAAGTCATACCAAATTTAATACATTACTATTTTACAAAAGAAAAAGATGTGTTAAAAGCAATAAAAGATGCATGTAATGATTTAAAAGGAAGTTACGCAATAGAAATATTAGCAACAAGTGAAAGAAATAAAATGTTTGTTGTAAGAAAAGATAGTCCTCTTGTTATAGGAAAAGGAAATGGAGAAAATTATATATCATCAGATATACCAGCAATTCTTTCTTATACAAAAGATTTTTATCTTTTAGATGATAATGAAATTGTAGAACTTTCAAAAGATAATGTAATCTTTTATGATAAAAAATTAAATAAGATTAATAAACCAGTAAAAAGCATAGAATGGGGAGCAGCTAGTGCAGAAAAAGACGGTTATGAAGATTTTATGCTAAAAGAAATAAATGAACAACCGAATGCAATAAGAGAAACTGTTGGAGCAAAATTAGATAATGGGTATATAGAAATAGAAGATTTAAACTTTACAAAAGAATATTTAGGAAGTTTAAATAAAATATATATCATAGCATGTGGAACTGCAATGCATGCAGGATTAGTTGCAAAAAATATATTTGAAAAGCTTTGTAAAATTCCAGTAGAAGTGGACATTGCATCAGAATTTAGATATAGAGATCCTATAGTAAATGAAAAAACACTTGCGATATATATAAGCCAATCAGGAGAAACTGCAGATACAATAGCAGCACTAAAACTTGCAAAGTCAAAAGGAGCAAAAACACTTGCAATATCAAATGTAATAGGAAGTTCTATAACAAGAGAAGCAGATTATTCAATATATACACATGCAGGACCAGAAATAGCAGTAGCCTCAACAAAAGCATATACTTCACAAGTTGTGCTACTTAATATATTAGGATTATATTTTGCAGAAAAACTAGAAATATCAGATACAGAAAAAATAAAAGAACTAAAAAAGGATATTTTAAAATTGCCATCACAAGTAGAGGAAATTTTAAAAGATTTAGAAAATATAAAAAGTTTTTCTAAAAAAGTATACAAAGAAAAAGATATGTTCTTCTTAGGTAGAGGAACAGACTATGCAGTAAGTTTAGAAGGGTCACTAAAATTAAAGGAAATATCATATATTCATTCAGAGGCATATGCATCAGGAGAATTAAAGCATGGACCAATTGCTTTAATAGAAAATGGAATAACAGTAGTTGCAACAATGACAGACGAAAATTTAGTAGAAAAATCAATAAGCAATGTTCAAGAAGTAGTAACAAGAGGAGCAAAAGTATTACTAATAACAAGCGAAAACATAAAAAATGACGGATTTGATACAGTAATAAAAATACCAAAAACAAATCCATTCATATCACCAATACTTTCTGTAATACCAATGCAAGTACTTTCATATTATATTTCAAAAGAAAAGGGATTAGATGTAGATAAGCCAAGAAATTTAGCAAAATCAGTTACAGTTGAATAAAAAATGTTTTATTAAACGGCGTAGTATAAAAAATGCTATGCTGTTTTTTTGTTCAAACTATTGCAAAATAAATTTAGTATGATAAAATAAGTGCAGAAAATTTGTTTGTAAGGAGAAGAGAAAATGTTTGCATATATAAAAGGAAGTTTAGAACAAAAAACAAATACATATGTTGTAATAGATGTAGGAGGAATAGGATATAAAATATTTATGGCAACAAAAGCAATAGAAAGTTTAGGAGAAATAGGAGATGTTGTTAAAGTACATACACATTATTATGTAAGGGAAGATAATATTAGTTTGTATGGATTTAATACAAACGAAGAATTACGAATGTTCGAGCTATTACTACAAGTAAGTGGGATAGGTGCAAAATCTGCAATAGCAATGCTTTCAGAAATAAGTCCATCTAGTTTTGCTCTAGCTGTAATATCAGATGATATATCTCAATTAGTAAAAATACCAGGAATAGGCAAAAAAACGGCAGCAAGAATAATATTAGAGCTAAAAGATAAATTAAAAACAGAAGAAGCAATAACAAAAACGGAGGAAGTAAAATTATCAATAGCAAGCGAAGAAGAAACAAGCGAAGCAATAGCTGCACTTCAAGTACTAGGATATACTAGAAAAGAAATTGAAAAAGTATTTGAAAAAATAGATACAAAAAATTTAGAATTAGAAGAAATAATAAAACAAGCATTAAAATATTTAGCAAGATAAATTGTAATTTGTTTTAGAGAGGAGAACAAAATGAATTTAGATACCCCTTTAGCACATCGTGTAAGACCAAAAACATTAGATGAATTTATAGGGCAAGAAGAAATTTTAGGTAAAGATAAAATATTATATAGAACAATAAAGGCAGATAGATTATCTAGTATAATTCTATGGGGACCAACAGGTTCTGGCAAAACATCTTTAGCTAAAGTTATAAGTAATACAACAAAATACAAATTTGTAAAACTAAATGCAGTAACAAGTGGAGTTGGGGATATAAAAACAGCAATAGACGAAGCAAAAAATCCATTACTTAACCCAACAGGTAAATGTATATTGTTTATAGACGAAATTCATAGATTTAACAAATTGCAACAAGATGCATTACTTCCATTTGTAGAAAATGGCACAGTTATATTAATTGGAGCAACAACAGAAAATCCATATTTTGAAGTCAATAAAGCTTTAATATCAAGGTCAATGGTATTCAAATTAAAACCACTTTCGGTAGAAAATGTATTTACAATATTAAAAAATGCAATAAAAAATCCAGAAGGACTTGGAAATTATAATATAAATATAGAAGACGAAACCTTAAAAAAAATAGCTGAAGTCTCTAATGGAGATGTACGAACAGCGTTAAACAGTATAGAAATAGCTGTACTTACAACTCCAGTAGATAAAAATGGGATTATAAATATAACAAACGAAATAGCAGCAGAATGTGTTGGAAAAAAGAAATCGATGTTTGATAAAACTGGAGACAGCCATTATGATAATATAAGTGCATTTATAAAATCAATGAGAGGAAGCGACCCAGATGCAACAGCATTTTATTTAGCAAGAGCAATTGCAGGAGGAGAAGATCCAGTATTTATTGCAAGAAGAATTGTAATTGCAGCTGCAGAAGACGTAGGACTTGCAAATCCTAATGCATTAGTAGTCGCAAACAGCGCAATGCAAGCAGTTGCAAGCGTCGGGATGCCAGAAGCAAGAATAATATTATCAGAAGCTGCAATATATGTAGCAACATCAAAAAAATCAAATGCAGCATATTTAGCAATAAATAAAGCATTAGAAGATGTAGAAACAAAAGACACAGGAGAAATACCAATGCATATAAGGAACGCACCTGTTAGCCGGAATGGAACAATTTGGATATGGGCAAGGATATAAATATCCACACAATTATCCAAATCATTATGTAGAACAACAATATTTACCAGACAAAATGGTAGGAACAAAATATTTCATTTGGGACGGAGCAGAATGAGCAAAATCCTTCATCTGGGACGGAGCTACTTTTTTTGCTCCGTCCCAGATGAAGGATTTTGCTCATTCTGCTCCGTCCCAAATGTTATTTTTTATCTGGAATGTATTCTAGCAATTCAGAAATTTCACAGTTGAAAGCTTTACAAATATTATTTAAATGTCTAACATCAATTCTTTTTACTTCTTCATAATACATTTTGGAAATAGTTGCAGGTCTAATGCCTGTGATTTCTGATAGAGATTTTTGAGTCATTTTATGTTTGCCCAATAAATCAGATAATTTAATTTTTATCATAAAATATCATCTCACTTTTTTAAAATTTTGTTGTATTTTATCATTTAATGTTGGAAAATCACATGGATTAAAATTAATATAACGATAAACGTAAGAAAAAGTTGCCTACCAGTAAAAATTAAAACATGATGTTTACAAAAAATGGAAGTATAAAAATGCGTTTTTGTTAAAAACTAAATATATTAAAAAATAAAAAAGTAAAATAGGTAGTAGTATGGTAAAAAAAATACTTTTAGGAATAAGTGCAGGATTCATAAGTGGACTCTTTGCAGCAGGTGGAGGAATGATAGTTGTACCTGCATTTGTTCATATATTTAAATTAGATGAAGCAGAGGCAAGGGCTACCTCTGTTTTTTCAATTCTGCCAATGGTTATTACTAGTGGATTATTCTACTATAACAATAATTATATTGATTGGAATATTGGAATTAAATGTGCAATAGGAGGAATAATTGGTGGAGTTATAGGGTCAAAATTATTAAAAAAACTGTCAGACAAAATATTAAAAATGATATTTATTGTTTTTTTAATTTATGTATCAATAAAAATGATAATTTAGAGGAGAGGTTATGTTAGAAGTTATTACAGGTTTAATATCAGGGACGGTAAGTGGAACAGGGATGGGAGGAGGAACAATTTTAATCCTTATACTTTCTGTTTTTATGGGAATTGAACAACATACAGCACAAGCGACGAATCTTGTGTTTTTTGTGCCAACATCAATTTCTGCAATAATTACAACAATAAAAGAAAGACTTATAAATTGGAAAGTTGGAATACCAGTGGCAATAGCTGGAATTGCAGGAGCTATATTAGGAGCAAAAATATCAGTAAATATGGATGTAGAGCATTTGAAAAAATATTTTGGATTCTTTTTAATTATGATTTCAATTTATGAAATTTATTCTTTGATAAGAACGTATAAAAAAGATAAAAAAATTAATAATAAAAATATAAATAAACTACAATTTAAATGAAAAAATGAAAGGAGATTTTAGGTATGAAATTTGTAAAAGGTATGATTATAGGAAGTGCTATAGCTACAGGTATGGTAATTATGTATAATGAAGGAATGATGAATAAAAAAACTATAATGAAAAAAGGAAAACAGTTAGCAAAAAAAATAGGTGCCTTTTAAAGAAAAATCACGTAAGGGAATATTTCTTTACGTGATTTTTCTTTTTACTATTTGCAGCAGTTTGGTTTTAATAAATGTTCATGTTCTGGTTTACAACCATCATCACAAGGCTTTTTAGGACAATCTAATTTTACACCTTTTAAACATTTTCCTTGATGTTTACAATCTGCACAAATTTTAATGTGTTTTACTTTGTTAGCCCAAAATTGTATTTCATATTTTTTGTCTGGACAAAGAGGGCCAAATACAAACTCACCATCTTTATCTGTAAATGTGTGAGAAACAGGTTTTCTTTCTTCTTTTCCACAGTCGTTGTCAATTTCAATAAGTTTTACAACAGCATCTTCAACTGGTTCTTTAAAGCAATCTCTTATAACTCCGAATATAGCGTTTCTATTATCTTCTGGCATATTGATTTCAATATCAAATTGTTTTCCTTTTTCTATAAAACCATCAACTTTAACAACTGGACAAAAATCTTTTTCAAAATCCATTTATATCATTTCCTTTCTTTATTTTACTTAATATATTGTATGATTTATATTGACAAAAAGTGATAAAAACCATTAAAATATAATAAGTAGAGAGGTGATTTACAAATGAAAACAATAAAAATATTGACCTTTGTAATAGTAGGAATATTAGTTGTTGGATTAGGTTTAGGAGCATATGTTTACTTTTGTACAGATACATTTAAAACTAACAAAGAAATTTTCTATAAATATACAACAGAAGAACAAATGGCTAAGATGATAGACTTTGATTTAATAGAACAAACCCTAACAATGCTTCAAAGTGAGAATAGTGAATTAAATATAGATGTAAATATAAATGCATCTAATGAGGGACAAAATCTTCTAAATAATAATACTATTTTATTAAAGAGTAAAAATAATCCTGGAGATAATAAAGCGGAATTTGAATTAACTTTTGGAAATGTTAATAAAAATGATATATTGGAAATAGACGGAGTATATAATAAAGAAAAATTAGGAATATCATTTAAAGACATTACAAATAAATATATAGCATTAAAGAATGAGAACCTAAATGAATTTTGGAAAAAATTAAGAATAAATGATTTGGACATAAATGAAATAGAACTTTTTAACAATAAAGATATAGAAGAAAAATTAGAAGAATTAAACATTGATGATTGGACAGAATTTTTTACAAAAATAGCTGAACAAGCAACGAAAGAAAATTATTCTAATTTGGGAAAAGCACAAATAGAATTTGCTGGAGAAAATGTTGAAGCAAAAGTGTATGAATTGAAATTAAGTAAAGAAGAGCTTAAACAAATTTATGGTTTAAATTCAAATACAAATGAAATAGCACAATTCTTAAATGGTGAATATGATTTTTCCCAAATTATATATGTATATGAAGAAAAATTAGCAAAAATAGAAATTATAATGAAAAATCAGAATTCTTCAAGTATACAAATTACAAAAACATTTGAAGAACAAAACGATAACTTATTAATTCAAATAGATACTGATAATGAAATTCAAATGTTAATAGAAATAACTAAAACTCAAGTAAATGAAAACAATAAATATTTAATAAGTTTAGAAATAATATCATCAGATGCCGAAATATTAGCAGAAATAAATATAGATATAAAATTTAATACGAATAATGTAATTACAGAATTAACAGATGCAAATAGTGTTGTAATAAACGATATGTCAACTGAAGAGATAACGAAAATTGCAGAAACTGTTATAAGTATGGCAAAAGAAAAAGAAGAAATAGAAAATACAGTTATAGGAGTTATATATAATTTGATTGAATCAATTTCATTGCTTGATTCTACAAGAACTTCGACAGAACAAGCAATTGAATAGACAGAGTCTTTAGCAAACGGAATGGTAGAAGCTAATGGGCAGAAAATTAATTTTAATGAATAATTATAGTGTAAGAGAAAAAGGTGGAAAAAATGTACTTAAAAAGATTAGAATTGCAAGGGTTTAAATCATTTGCAGATAAAACAGTATTAGAATTTATGCCAGGTATTACAACAGTAATTGGACCAAATGGCTCTGGAAAAAGTAATATTTCTGATAGTATTAGATGGGTACTTGGAGAACAGAGTATGAAATCTTTAAGAGGTTCAAAATCAGAAGATATTATTTTTGCTGGAACTCAAAATAGAAAATCATTAGGATTTGCAGAAGCTTCAATAGTTATAGATAATACTGATGGAAAATTGCCAATAGAGTATTCAGAAGTTACAGTAACAAGAAGAATATACAGAAATGGAGAATCTGGATATTACATAAATAAAACACCATGTAGATTAAAAGATGTTTTAGAATTATTTATGGATACAGGAATTGGAAAAGATGGATATTCTATAATAGGACAAGGAAAAATAGACGAAATTTTAAGTAATAAATCAGAAGACAGAAGAGCAATTTTTGAGGAAGCAGCAGGGATTGTAAAATACAGAGTAAGAAAGGCAGAATCAGAAAAAAAGTTAGAACAAACAAAACTAAATTTGCTTAGAATAAACGATATTTTAGCTGAAATAGAAGCAAATATTGAGCCATTAAAAAAGCAATCTGAAAAAGCTAAAAAGTTTTTAGATTTAAGAGAAGAATTAAAAGGGATAGAAATAGGGTTATTCCTATTTAACATAGATAATTACAAACAAAAATTAGTAGAAATTACAAATGATATGGATATCTTTGTAAATCAGCAACAAGATGAAGAAACAAAAATGCAGGAAATACAAAATTTAAAAGAAGAGTTAAAAATAACTATAGATAATATAACATCTAAAATAGAAGAAACTCAAAATTTAGGATTTGAAACAAGTAAGAAGCAAGAACAAATTAATTCAGATATCAACATTGCAAATGAAAGAATAGCAAACAATAAAGAAAATTACGAAAGATATTTAAATGAAATAGAAGAAATAACATTAAGAATTCAAGAATTAGAAGAAGAAAAAACTCAAAGATTAGAAAAAAAATTAAACCTATCTTCTAATAGAGAAAAATTTGCAAAAGAATTAGAAGAAAAAGAAAAAGAACTAGAAGAATTATCTAAAAAATTATCATCAGAAGAAAAGCAAATAGAAGACCAAAAAAAGAAAGTAGAAAGCAATGTAGATTTAAAATATGAAAAAGCTACACAAATTAATACTCAAGAGGTAAATTACGAAAATCTAGAAAAAAGAGAAAAAGTAGTAAAAAATGAAATATCAGATACAATATCAGAATTAGACCAAAAAAGATTAGAAAAAGATGAGATATCCAAAACATTTTATGAAATTGAAGCAAAAAGAAACGAAGCTAGTAAAAAGTTAGAACAAATAAATGAAAAGAGAGAAGCAAGTCTTGCAAAATCAAAAGAATATCAAGATAAGATAAATAGTTTATCTACAGAATTAAGGATTAAAGATTCAAAACTAAAATTCTTAAGTGATATGGAAAAAGAAAAAGAAGGATACATAAGAAGTGTAAAATCATTGCTTTTAGATTGCGATAAAGATGCAAATTTAAAAAAAGGTATGCATGGAGTTTTAGCAAATATATTAACTGTTCCAAAAGAATATGAAACAGCTATAGAAACTGTGCTAGGGCAAACACTTCAAAATATAGTTACAGATACAGAAGAAGATGCAAAAAAACTAATAGAACATCTAAGAAAAAACAATTTGGGAAGAGCCTCTTTCTTACCAATAGCTTCAGTAAAAGGAAAAAGAGTAGATAAATTAATAAAAAATAATTTAGGCGGAGTAATAGGAATTGCATCAGATTTAGTAAAAGTAGATAAAAAATACGAAGAAATAGTATTAAATCTGCTTGGAAGAACTGTGCTTGTAGACAATATGGAAACAGCAATAATTCTTGCAAGACAAAATAAATATTCATTTAGAATAGTTACATTGAAAGGTGATGTAATAAATCCAAGTGGAGCAATAACAGGTGGTTCAACTACTATTAAAACAAATAACATAATAGGAAGAACAAGCCAAATACAGGAATTAGAAAAAGATATTAAAAAATTAAATAAGAAAATAGAAGCTCTAGAACAAGAAAAAGAAGAATACGAAAAAACACAAGAAGATGTTATTGAAGAAGTGATGGGACTAGAGCATATTATGCAAGATACAGAAATTGTATATGCAACAGAAAAACAAAAAGTTGTATCAATAGAAGAAACTATTACAAAATTAGAAAATGAACTGGTAAATTTGAGAAAAGAGCTTGAGCAAATAGGAGAAGACAAGGAAAAAAATAAAAAAGAAGCAGAAGAATTACAAAAAGAAATAAAAGTACTAGAACAAGAAAATGAAGAATTACAAAAAGAAATAAATGCATTTAGTGATAAAAATAAAGATACACAAAAATATATAGATGATTTAAACTTTGATATAACAAACTTAAAGATATCAGTTAGTTCATTTGATGAAAGCAATAGCTCAATAGATGAAATTGTTGCAAGAGTAGAGCAAGATATTCAAAATAATAAGGCAAGTATAGAAAATAAAAAACAGTTAAGAGAAAAAATTATAGAGGATAATAAAAATTTAGAAGAAGAAATTTTAAAATTAAATGAACAAATAGAACAAATGAAAAAAGAAGTAAGTACTAGTGGAGAAAAAGTTGAAGAATTAAAGAAAGAAAGAATTTCTAAAAACGAGGAACTTACAAAAACAGAAGAAAAAATAACAAATAAATTTAAAACAATAGAAGATTTAAAAACGCAAATAACCAAACAAGAAGTTAAAAAGTCTAAAATAGAATACGAGTTAGAACAAATTATAAACAAAATGTGGGAAGATTATGAAATAACACCTAATAATGTAGCAGACGAATACAAAAAACCAGACAATGTAGCAGAAACTACAAAGAGGGTAAAACATTTAAGAGATGAAATAAGAAATTTAGGAAGTATAAATGTAGACTCAATTGAAGAATATAAGCAAACTAAAGAAAGATATGACTTTATGTGTGAACAAAGGCTAGATTTAGAAGACTCAAGTAGTAAACTAAAAAAAGTAATTCAAGATATGACAAAAATAATGAAGGAACAGTTCGAAAAGCAATTTAAAGTTATAAACAAAAACTTTGGAGAAGTATTTAGTGAGCTATTTGGTGGAGGAAAGGCAGAACTACGATTAACTGATGAAGAAAACATATTAGAATGTGGAATAGAGATAGAAGCACAACCACCAGGAAAGAAACTTCAAAACATGACACTTTTATCAGGTGGAGAAAAAGCATTTACAGCAATAGCTTTACTATTTGCAATATTAAAAATAAACCCTGCACCATTCTGTGTATTAGATGAAATTGAGGCAGCACTAGATGATGTTAATGTAT
>CAYMXX010000023.1:0-13540 GCA_964394545.1 uncultured Clostridium sp. | reverse complement strand
TATATAAATAAGAACAAAAAATAATCCATTTTTAATAGGAGAACCAGGAGTTGGAAAAACAGCAGTTGTAGAAGGATTAGCAGAAAAAATAATTGAAGGTGAAGTTCCAGAAAATTTGAAAGACAAAAGAGTTGTAACACTAGATATATCTGGAATGGTAGCAGGTGCTAAATATAGAGGAGATTTTGAAGAAAGAATAAAAAAGGCATTAAAAGAGGTAAAAAAAGCTGGAGATGTTATACTATTTATAGATGAAATTCATACAATAGTTGGAGCAGGAGCAGCAGAAGGTGCAATAGATGCAGCAAATATACTAAAACCACTTTTAGCTAGAGGTGAAGTTCAAATTGTTGGTGCAACTACACTAAATGAGTATAGAAAATATATAGAAAAAGATAGTGCATTAGAAAGAAGATTTCAGCCAGTTAATGTACAAGAACCAAGCATTGAAGATAGCATAAAAATATTAAAAGGATTAAGAGATAAATACGAAGCTCATCATAATGTAAAAATAACAGATGAGGCAATAGAAGCAGCAGTTAAAATGTCTAGCAGATATATAAATGACAGATTTTTACCAGATAAGGCAATAGATTTAATTGATGAAGGAGCTTCGAAAGTAAGATTAAAAGTTCATACAGAACCAGAAAGCTTAAAGAAAATTCAAGATAAAATAGCTGAATTAGATGAAGAAAAAGAAGAGGCAATTCAAACACAAAATTTTGAAAAATCAGCAGAATTAAGAGACAAAGAGCAAAAAGAAAAACAAAAATTAGAAAAAGAGAAAAAAGCATGGGAAGATAAAAATAGAAAAGATATAAGAAATATAACAGCAGAAGATATTGCAGAAGTAATTGCAAGTAGCACAGGTATACCAGCACAAAAAATTAGTCAAGATGAAAATGAAAAATTAAGAAACCTAGAAACAACTTTACATCAAAGAGTAATAGGACAAGATGAAGCTGTACAAGCTGTTGCAAAAGCAATAAAAAGAGGTAGAGTAGGACTAAAAGATCCTAATAGACCAATAGGTTCATTCTTATTTTTAGGGCCAACAGGTGTTGGTAAAACAGAACTTGCCAAATCTATTTCAGAAAATTTATTTGGTGACGAAAATGCAATTATAAGAGTAGACATGTCAGAATATATGGAAAGCCATTCAACTTCAAAAATGATAGGTTCACCTCCAGGTTATGTTGGATTTGATGATGGTGGTGGATTAACAGAAAAAATAAGAAGAAAACCATATTCTGTAATATTATTTGATGAAATAGAAAAAGCACATCCAGATGTTTTAAATATGTTATTACAAATACTAGATGATGGAAGACTTACAGACTCACATGGCAGAACAGTAAACTTTAAAAATTGTGTAGTAATAATGACATCAAATATAGGAGCTAGACTAATAACAGACAAAAAATCATTGGGATTTACAGCAGGAGAAGAAAAAGAAGAAGCAGAGAAAAAAGAATATGAAACAAATAAAAAAGAAGTAATAGCAGAAGTTAAAAAAACATTTAGACCAGAATTTATAAACCGTGTAGACGAAATTATAGTATTCCACAAACTAACAGAAAAGGAATTAGTCCAAATAGTAGACATTATGCTAGAAAAAATAAAAACTAGATTAAAAGAAAAAGACATAAAAATAGAAGTAGATAAAACTGCAAAAGATTTAGTAATAAAAAAAGGAACAGACACAAACTATGGAGCAAGACCTTTAAGAAGAGCAATACAAACAATAATAGAAGATAAGCTAGCAGAAGAAATTCTAGACGGAAACTTAAAAGCAGGAGACACTGCAAAAATAATAGCCAAAGACGAAGAAATACAAATAAAAGTAAAAATAAAAAAATAAAACAATAAAAAAACTTTTGGGAAAAAGGGGCTTGCCCCCTTTTTCCCAAAAGTTAAATTATACTGGGTTTACATGAATAATTGCATTAGATACATTATCTAATTTTTTTATATCTTTTTCCAAACTATCTGCTAGCAAATGACTGTCAAATGTAGACATATTTCCATCAACTGTAATTGTTAATATAATAATATATTTATAACCAGATGGTGTAGAATATAAACTTTCTACACTTTTAATCTCTTTGTAGTGATGTACTAATTTTAAAATAGTATCTTTTGTATTTTCATCTACAGAAATATCCATAAGAACATTATAACTTTCTATAAATATTTTAACTCCGTGAATAGCAAATCCATATAGCGATTCCAATACCTACAACACTATCAACCCAATATATTCCTTGAGAAGCAAATATAATAGAGATTAAAGTAAAAGAAGTTACTATACAATCATTAAAATGATCTCTAGCATTTGCTTTTAAAAGAATATTATTAAATTTTTTATAAGCTCTGTTTGTATAAATATATAATAAAGCTTTCGTAACAATGGTTACAATACAGACAATTACTAAATAAATGGAGAAAGCTAATTCATTATTTAAAATAAGAGAGCTAATGGAATCTATTAATAATTTTATAGATACTGCAATCATTGAAATACTTATTAACAAAGAAAATATATATTCTGATTTTCCATGTCCAAAATTATGATTACTATCTCCAGGTTTACTAGCAATTTTATTTCCTATAAAAGTCATAAAAGAAGCAAAAATATCGCCAGCACTATTTACACTATCTGCAATCATAGCTTGACTACCAGTTATTAATCCAATAGTAGATTTAATAACTAACAAAAATATATTACCAAAAATACCGAAAATGCCGGCCTTTTTAGTAACTGTAAATCTATCCATAAAATCACCTAATTAATAATATATTTTTAAATTATAACACAATAAAAAAATAAAAGCTATAATATTTGCCAAATATGGTATGATATGGTATAATAATTTTATACTTATGAAATAAAAGAGGGTGCACAAATGATTCTAATAGTATTAGTATATGTGCTAATAGTTATAATATTTGCATTGGTTTTATTCGCAATAGCACAAATAAAATTAGCAGGTATAAAGGTAAAAGACTTTTGGAGCTTTATAGAAGCAAACCAAATGTTAGACAAATTATATAGATTCGCAAAAAAATATGAAAGATTATCTTCACAAGAACAGCTTATATTTCTTAATGAAGCTGAAAAAGTTTTTGATGCATTTGGAAAAGTACCAGATATGCTTTGGGAAGATGAATATCAAAAATATATGGATGTTTTAGATAAATATAAAGACATAAAGGTTGCTAGATGGTCACAAAATTGAAGGAATTAAAAGAGAAATTTTAATAAATAAAGTTTCTCTTTTTTAATTTTGTGCATAATATATATAAAGAAGAAAAGGAGAAATTTTTATGCAAAAAGTTAGATATTTTGACCATGCTGCAACAACACCAGTAAAAGAAGAAGTTTTAAAAGAAATGTTACCATATTTTAGTATGGAATTTGGAAATCCATCTTCTATGTATAGTATTGGAAGAAAAGCAAAAAGAGCACTAGAAGAAGCACGAGAAAGAGTAGCGAAAGCTATTGGTGCAAAAAATAAAGAAATATATTTTACAAGTGGTGGTAGTGAAAGTGATAATATTGCAGTAAAGGGAATTGCTTTTGCTAATAAAGAAAAAGGAAATCATATAATAACAACTAAAATAGAACATCCAGCTATATTAAATACATGCAGAACATTAGAAAAACAAGGGTTTAATGTAACATACTTAAATGTTGACCAAGATGGATTGATTAGTTTAAAAGAATTAGAAGAGGCAATTACAGATAAAACAATTTTAATAAGCATTATGTTTGCAAATAATGAAATAGGTACCATACAGCCAATAGAACAAATAGGTAAAATTGCAAAATCACACAATATTTTATTTCATACAGATAGTGTTCAAGCAATAGGAAATGTAAAAATAGATGTAAATAAAATGAATATAGATTTACTTTCGATGTCATCACATAAATTTTATGGACCAAAGGGAGTGGGGGCTCTTTATATAAGAGAAGGAGCTAAATGCAGTAAATTACAAGATGGAGGACATCAAGAAAAAGAATTAAGGGCAGGAACAGAAAATGTTGCAGGAATTGTAGGAATGGGGAAAGCTATTGAAATAGCTTATAGAGATTTTGATAAGTATAACGAAAAATTAACAAATTTAAGAAATTATTATATTTCAGAAATAAAAAATAAAATACCAAATGTAAAAATAAATGGTGGAATGGAATATAGACTTCCTGGAAATGCAAACATATCTTTTAAAGAGGTTGACGGAGAAGAATTATTATTATGTTTAGACGCAGAAGGAATATGTGCATCAAGTGGCTCTGCTTGCTCAACAGGACAAAGCACGCCATCACATGTATTATTAGCAATAGGAGTGCCAAGTAGTTTGGCATATGGAGCATTAAGAGTAACATTTGGAGAAGAAAATTCTAAAGAAGATGTAGATTACTTAATAAGAAAATTAATAAAAATTGTGGAAAAAATAAGAAGCTAAAAATTAAACTTTTAGCTTCTTAATTTGTTTTATTTCATTAAACAATTCATTAATTTTTTCTTTTCTTTTTAGATATGCAGTTTTGTATTCTTCTAAAATGTTTTTATAATTTTCAAAATTTTCACCTTTCTCAAATAGATAGTTTATATTTGCACAAATATAATCTTTTTTATTCTCACTTTTGGCTTTTTGCATTTTCTCATTTAGTGTATCAATTTTTTCTAACCTATTAATTTGAGTAGATAAATATTTAGTATAATCAAAAATACCACTAATTTCGTAATTTGTATCATCTATAATTACTTTAAATAAGCACTTTAAAGCCTTTTTATTAATTTTTCCAGATTCAGCATCAGCAACCAATAATTTTAAAGTTTCTGCAATTCCAATATGGCTTTTATATTGTCTTTTAGAAGCAATAGCATCAAACTCATCTGCAACTCTAATTATTTGCCCTTCCAAAGGAATTGATTTTTCGGTCAAACTATTTGGGTAACCAGTTCCATTTAGTGCTTCATGATGATACATTGGCCCAGCAGCATAAGGACGAAGTTTAAGGTCATCCATACACATTTGATAGCCAAGAGTAGTATGCTTTTTCATAACTTCAAACTCTTCATCAGTTAAAGAACTTGTCTTTTGCAAAATAGCAGGAGGAATAAACATTTTACCTATATCATGCAAATAGGCACACATTGTGCAATACACAGTAAAAGCATTATTTAAATTCATATATTCACAAAGCCTACAAGTAAGATTAGCAACATTTTCAGAATGAGTTCGTGTAAAAGCATCTAGACTATCTAGCATACCAAGTTGATATCTCATACTTTCATTTAAATTATATGACTTTAAGCTAGTTTTACTATAAAAATCTAATTCTTCTCTCATTAGTATCACCTAAAAATATTTTATATTAATAAAAAGAAGAGGTCAATAGGGGACGGAGCAAAATGGAAAAAAATTAACAATTGGGACGGAGCAAAATGTGAATTTTTTCACATTTTGCTCCGTCCCAATTGTTAAATGTCCATTTGACTACTTAAAAAACCAGCAGCTGATTGAACTACTTTTAGTTCGGTATCGCTCATTTTTGTGTTTTGTTCTTTTGAAAGTAAAATTACACTTCCGTATTACATCTCCATCAGATATTATAGGATAAATTACTTGTGAATTAAATCTTCTGTCTTTATTATCATTTTGAGTTATAGGCAATGCTATTTCATTGTTTTCTTTGCTTGTATATATTTGTTTATTTTCCATTACTTTTTCTAGTTCAGGGCTTAATGATTGTTCTAAAAATTCTTTTTTAGAACCACCAGATACTGCAATTACAGAATCTTTATCTGTAATACATGCAATATGACCTGTTGTTTTGGAAAGAGTTTCTGCATAACCAGTTGCAAATTCAGAAAGTTCTCCTATTGGAGAGTATTTTTTTAAGATAACTTGACCTTCTCTATCAGTAAAAATTTCTAGAGGATCACCTTCTTTTATTCGTAAAGTTCTTCTTATTTCTTTAGGAATAACAATTCTACCTAAATCATCAATTCTTCTTACTACACCTGTTGCTTTCAAAATTTTCCCTCCTTTGTTTTATTTTGAATTTAAATTTATTATTTGTTTTGAAATTAAAATTATGCATAAATTTGACAAAAAAATTAAAAAACAATTTATCTAATTAATAATAAAAAAACTTGTAAATATAAAAAAAAATCTGTATAATAATAAAGATACATATAGTAGGAGGAATTTAATGAAAACAATAGATTTAAAAGAAGCATATTTAAATTTTTTTGAGAGCAAAGGACACAAAATAATACCAAGTGCACCAGTAATACCCGAAAATGATCCAACCTGCTTATTTAATACAGCAGGCATGCAACCATTAGTGCCATATTTAAAAGGAGAAACACATCCAGAAGGAAAAAGACTTACAGATGTTCAAAAATGTTTTAGAACAAATGATTTAGATTCAATAGGAGATACTACACATCATACATTTTTTGAAATGCTTGGTAATTGGTCTTTAGGAGATTATTTTAAGAAAGAATCGATTTCATGGAGTTTTGAGTTTTTAACAAAAGTATTAGAAATTCCAGTAGAAAGATTAGCTGTAACAGTTTTTAAAGGAAATGATATAGTTCCAGCAGATACAGAATCAGCAGAAATTTGGGAGAATTTAGGGATAAATAAAAATAGAATAGCATTTTTAGGTGAAGAAAATAACTGGTGGCCTAATATGGAACTTTTAGGACCATGTGGACCAGATACTGAAATTTTTTATTGGAGAAGTGAAGAGAAAGTTCCAGAAAAATTTGACCCAGAAGATGAAACTTGGGTAGAAATTTGGAACAATGTTTTTATGCAATATAATCATGAAGCTAACAATACATTTAATCCATTAAAAAATAAAAATGTTGATACAGGTTTAGGAGTAGAAAGAGTAACTGCAATATTAGAAGGAGTTACAGATAATTATAAATCTTCAGTATGGAGAGAAATTATACAAAAAATAGAAGAAATTTCAGGCTTACAATATGAAGATGAGGAATATACAAGAAGCATGAGAATTATTGCAGATCACATAAGAGCAATAGTAATAATTGCTGGTGATGATGCAGGAATAAAACCTTCTAATACAGATCAAGGCTACATTTTAAGAAGATTAATTAGAAGAACAATTAGATATGCAAAAAAATTAAATATTGATATTAATAGTAATTGGGAACAACAATTAGCAGAATTAATAATTAACAAATATTCAAGATATTATAGTGAATTAGAAAGAAATAAAAATGATATTTTAGATACTTTGAAAAATGAAAAAATAAAATTTAATAGAACACTAGAACATGGCTTAAAAGAATTTGAAAAAGTTGTAAAAAATATAGAAGGAAATACAATAAATAAGGATGTAGCATTTAGATTATATGATACATTTGGATTCCCAATAGAACTTACAGAGGAATTGGCAGAAGAACGTGGCTTAAAAGTTGATACAGAAGGATTTAAACAAAAATTTGTAGAGCATCAAGAAAAATCAAGACAAGGTTCAACAGGCAAATTTAAAGGAGGACTAGCTTCAACAGGAGAAATGGAGACAAAATATCATACAGCTACACACCTTTTAAATGCAGCTTTAAAAAGAGTTTTAGGACCTCATGTTCATCAAAAAGGAAGCAATATAACTGCAGAAAGAATGAGATTTGACTTTTCACATGGTGCAAAAATGACAGACGAAGAAAAGAAACAAGCAGAAGACTTAGTAAATGAGTATATAAAAATGGCAATACCAGTAGAAAAGTTAGAGATGAATAAAGAAGATGCACTTAAATTGGGAGCAGAGGCTATGTTTATAGATAAATATGGAGATATAGTTTCTGTATACAAAATAGGGGATGTTTCATTAGAATTGTGTGGAGGACCTCACGTAAAAAACACAAGCGAATTAGGTCATTTTAAAATAAAAAAAGAAGAAGCATCATCAGCAGGAGTAAGACGTATAAAAGCAATATTAGAATAGGAGAGTTTTTAAATGGAAGATTGTATTTTTTGTAAAATAATAAAAGGAGAAATTCCTTCAAATAAAGTATATGAAGATGATGAAATATTAGCATTTAGAGATATAAATCCAGTAGCACCAGTGCATATATTAGTAATTCCAAAAAAACATATTAGCTATGTAACAGAATTAGAAAAAGAAGATGAGGCTTTAGTTGGAAAAATTTATTCAGTAATCAACAAAATAGCAAAAGAAGAAGGTGTTGATGAAAAAGGATTTAGAATAGTTGTAAACTGCAAAGAAGATGGAGGACAAGAAGTACCACATTTACATTTCCATATAATTGGAGGGAAAAAATTAGGAGTAAAGATTTGTAGTTAACTATATTAAATTGTAAAAAAATGTGTTATAATATAAATATATAGCCTATTTAGGAGGTGTAACTATGTCAGCAAATAAGTATGGAAATACATTAACAGTAATATTAATAGTAATTATAATAGCTGTAATTGCAGGAGGAGGAATTTTACTTTACAATTTTGTTATAAAACCACATAATACGGAAAAGGAAACTGCAAAAGCTATTACAGAATTTGATAAAATAACAGATCAAAATGAGGAAAAACAAGAAGGAAATGACCAAGAATTTAATTTTGAAGAATTTGAAAAAAATGTAGTATCATCAACTAACCAAACAGGAAATGGTGGAACCAAAAAAACATATTATCAAGATTTTGTAATGTTAGGTTATATAACAATTCCAAAAACAAATGTTAAATTACCAATATTGGAAGAAACAAGTCCAAAAGCATTAGAGATAGCAGTTGCAGTGTTATACCCAAGTAATAATATACAATTAAATGAAGCAGGAAATACAGTTATAATAGGACATAATTATAGGAATGGAAAACTTTTTTCAAACAATAAAAATTTATCTGTTGGAGATAAAATTTTAATAAAAGATGCATCTGGAAGAGAATTAACATATATTATATATCAAAAATTTGAAACAGATCCAAATGACGCAAGCTTTTATAATAGAGATACAAATGGGGTACCAGAAATAACATTATCTACTTGTACAGATGATAGTAAAAAGAGAATAATTATTTTTGCAAAAGCGCAATAATATAAAAAAATAGCATTCATACTTGAATGCTATTTTTTTGGCTGGGGTGGGAGGATTCGAACCGCCGCATGCCAGAGTCAAAGTCTGGTGCCTTACCGCTTGGCTACACCCCAATATAAATTTATGGTGGGGTGGAAGATGGGACTCGAACCCACGGCCTCTGGTGCCACAAACCAGCGCTCTAACCAACTGAGCTACATCCACCGTTTTAGTCACGAATAATATTGTAAATAATTTTTTTGATTTTGTCAATGGTTTATTAAGAATTTATTAAAATTTATGTACAAACTAGACATTTTTATTAAAATAGATTAGAATATATAAAGTAAAAATATATAAATAATAGGAGGTAACAAATATGAATATATGGCATGATATAAATCCAGAAAGAATAAATCCAAAAGATTTTATATCAGTTATTGAAATAACAAAAGGTGGAAAAAATAAATACGAATTAGACAAAGAAACTGGTCTGTTGAGACTAGATAGAGTATTATATACAGCAACTCATTATCCTGCAAATTATGGCTTTATACCAAGAACATATGCTGATGACAATGACCCATTAGATGTTTTAGTATTATGCCAAGAAAATGTAGATCCAATGACATTAGTAGAATGTTACCCAATAGGTGTAATTACAATGATAGATTCAGAGCAAAATGATGAAAAAATTATTGCAGTTGCAAAAAAAGATCCATTTTTAAATGTATATCAAGATATAAAAGATTTACCAAATCATATATCTGCAGAAATAATGCACTTTTTTGAAGTGTATAAACAATTAGAAGAAAAACAAACTGTAGTAGAAAAAGTATTAGGAAGAGAAGAGGCAGAAAAAATAATACAAAAGGCCATAGAAAATTATAAGAATAAATTTGAAAATTAGGAGATAAAGAATGATTGAAAGAATAGTATTTAGCTTAGTTTCATTTTTGCTCTTTGCATATATATTTTTATTTAAAATGATGAAAAAAAATGATACTACATATTTAGTTATATTAGTATGTCAGGCAATAGGTATATTATTAAATTTAATAAGAATACTTTTTGATATTTTAAATGGAACAATTTCTGTAATTATAATGTATGTGTTTTCTATAATTATTCCAGCAGTAGTAGTTTTGCTAGAAAATAAAAATATAAACTGTAGCGAATGGATACAGTTATCTTTAGCAAAAATATATAGTGTGTTGGGTAATGAAAAAAAAGCAAAAGATATTTTAATAAACATAGTTATTAAATATGATAAAAGTTATAAAGCACATAAAATGCTTGCAGAAATATATGAAAAAGAAGGTGGTATGCGAAAGGCAATTGATGAGTATGTAAAGGCCTTAGACTTAATACCGAGTGATTATATAGCATATTTTAAAATATCTGTTTTACTAAAAGAACTTGGAAAAAAAGAAGAATCAATTCAAATGTTAAAAACATTAGTTAATAAAAGACCAGAAATGAAAGAAGCAAATAAAATGCTTGCAGATTTGCTTTTAGATGAAAAAAAGTATAAACAAGCAATAACAACATATGTTCAAGCTATAAAATATGATTCTAATAATGCAGAATTATATTATAATTTAGGAAACGCATATAGTAGAATGAATGAATTTTCACTTGCAAAAGAATGTTATAAAAAAACTACTCAAATCGATTCTACAAATTACAATGCTTTTTACAGACTAGGTCAAATATCTTTATTATACAGAGATATTGAATCAGCAGAAAAATATTTTTTAGAAAGTATTTATGGCGAAACAGAGACAAAGTCATATTATCAACTTGCTAAAATATACATGATAAAAAATAATAAAACAAAATCTGCTACAAATATAAATTCAGCAATACAAATGGATTCATCATATTATAAAATAGCTATTGATGAACCAATATTTTTACCAATAAAACAATTAATAATTAAGCCACAAGAAGAAATAAAACCAGAAATAAAAGAAAGCGAAAAGGAAAAAGAAATTTCTGAATATTTAGATGATACATATAATTTAACAAAATATTTAAATACAAAAAAGAATAAATAAAAATAATATAAATATATATTAAGTAAATAAACAAAAGAAAGAGGGGAAATAAATGACAATATTACAAGCAACTATATTAGGAATAGTACAAGGATTAACAGAACTTTTACCAATTTCAAGTTCTGCACATTTAAATTTAATACCATGGATTTTTAATTGGAATATACCAGAATCTTTTGATGTAGCATTACACTTTGGAACACTTTTAGCAATAGGGATATTTTTCTTTAAAGACTGGATAAGTCTTATAAAAGGAGGATTTAACCAAGTTGTAAAAAAAGAAAAAACACAAGAAGGTAGAATGTTTTGGTATATAGTTTTAGCAACATTACCGGGAGGAATAATTGGATTTATTTTAGACCACTTCCTAGAAGATTATTTAACAAAACCAATAATTATAGCAATAGCACTAATTATAATGGGAATTGTTCTATATTTAGTAGATAAAAATTGCAAATCAAAAACTGAGTACAAAGATATGACTTTAAAACAAACATTTTTAATAGGACTTTCACAATGTTTAGCATTTATACCAGGAGTATCACGTTCAGGAGTAACAATGACAGCTGGTAGAATAATGGGAGTAAAAAGAGAGGCCACAGCAAAATATTCTTTTATGTTATCTGCACCAATAGTTCTTGCTGCAACAATATTTAAGTTAGGTGATTTTATAGAATTTTTTGCTATAGCAAATTTAACAGGAATAATAGCATTTGTATTAGGAGTACTATTTAGTTTTGCAGTTGGAATTTTAGTAATAAAATTCTTGCTAGAATATTTGAAAAAAGGAAGTTTTAAAATATTTGCAATTTATAGAATTATAGTAGGACTAATAGTTATAGCAATATGTATAATAAGATAAAAAAGCCTCGAAGAAGTTTATCTTCGAGGTATTTTTTACTTTAATAAGATTTTTTTACCTATTTCTGTAACAGTACCTGCACCAACTGTTAAAATAATATCATTAGGGCAAGCACGTTCCTTAACATATGTAACAATATCATCAAAATTAGGAATATACACTGCATCTTTTCCAAAAGTCTTAATTTTATCTACTAAATCTGCAGAAGAAATATTGTAATTATTAATTTCCCTAGCAGCATAAATATCTGCAATTATAATATTATCAAAATTTGTTAAAACTTTTGCAAAGTCATCTAGTAAACTTTTGGTTCTACTGTATGTATGTGGTTGGAAAATTATCCATGATTGGCGATACACCTTATTTTTTAAAGCATTTGCCGTTGCTAAAATTTCGCTAGGATGATGTGCATAATCATCAAATATGGTAATGTTTTCATAAGAACCTACAAGCTCAAACCTTCTATTTGCACCAGTAAAATTTAATAATGCTGATTTTATAATGTGCTTTGAAATTCCATATTGTGTACAAAGAGCAATGCAAGCAAGTGCATTTGAAACGTTGTGTATACCAGGAACTGATAATTTCATTTCTGAATAAAAATTATTATTGTAATACACATCAAATTTAGCAAAACCATTTTTATCAAAAGAAATGTTTCTTGCAACAAAATTTGCTTTTTCATTTTTAATACCATATGTAACAAATTTTGCATCAGTATAATTTCTTAAGTCAAAACAATTTTTATCATCTGCATTTGCAACAAGAAGTCCATCAAAGGGAAGAATTGCAACATACTTTCTAAAAGCATTAACAATATTTTCAAGATTTTTAAAATAATCTAAATGGTCATTATCAATATTTAAAACAATTGCAGATTTTGGACTGAATTTTAAGAAACTTTCTACATATTCACAAGCTTCTAAAACAAAATAATCACTATTTCCAACACGGTTATTTCCATTTATTTGTTTTAGAATTGCTCCAACTTGAATTGTAGGGTCAAGACCAGCCTCAATAAAACATAAAGAAACCATAGAAGTTGTTGTTGTTTTACCATGAGTTCCAGAAATTCCAATTGTATCTTTATAAATCCTTGTTAGGTAACCTACAAATTCGCATCTTTCTACAATTTCTATATTATTTTTTCTAGCCTCAACAAGTTCTGGATCATCTTGTTTTACAGCAGCTGAATAAACAACCAAATCTGCTTGCGAAACTAATTTGGTATCATGCCCAATTGTTATAAAAATTCCATGACTGGATAATCTATCCGTTATTTTTGACCTAGTAACGTCAGAACCACTAACAAATATTCCAAAATTATGTAGAATTTCAGCGATTCCACTCATACTAATTCCACCAATTCCAATCATATGTACATGTTTGTATTTTTTCAAACTATCTATATTATTATAATTAATCATCTTTTACAACACCTTTCTACCATAAAGAATTATACATTTAAAATATAAAAAATTCAATAAGTTAACACAAAATAATATACAATCCTGTTAGAACGTTATATAAATTGT
>CAYMXX010000022.1:8756-13778 GCA_964394545.1 uncultured Clostridium sp. | reverse complement strand
ATAAAAGAGGTGTATTTATGCGCGTTATAAGTGGCTCTGCAAGAGGAAAAAAACTAAATACATTATCTGGACTAAATACTAGGCCAACATTAGATAGAGTTAAAGAAGCTGTATTTAGTAAAATTCAGTTTGAATTAGAAGATAAAAATATTTTAGATTTATTTGCTGGTAGTGGAGCATTGGCAATAGAAGCATTAAGCAGAGGTGCTAAATATGCAGTACTATGTGACAATTCTTATGAAGCAATAAAAATAATAAAACAGAATATAAAAGAAACTAAACTAGAAGACAAAACAGAAATAATAAATAAAGATTATGTGGAAGCATTAAAAAAAATAAGTAAACAAAATCAAAAATTTGATATAATATTTTTAGATCCACCTTATAAATCTGACTTTGCAATAAAAGCAATACACTATATTCTTGAAAACGATATGTTATCAAAAGATGGAACTATTATATTTGAAACAGATGATAAAAATAAAGAACAAGAAATTTTAAAATATAACGAAATGAAAATTTTTGACATAAGAAAATATGGAAGTGTGTATGTCATATTTATTCGAAAGGGGTAAAAACATGGAAATTTTTACATTATTAGAAACATTAGAAGATATAATGGAAAGGAGTAAAAGCCTACCATTTACAGAAAAAGGAATAGTAGATAAAGAAGAAGTATTAGAAATAGTAAAAGAAATAAGACTAAAACTTCCAGATGAACTAAAACAAGCTAAATGGGTAAAAGAAGAAAGAGCTCGTATATTAGAAGAAGCTCAAAGAGAAGCAGATGGAATTGTAAAAGAAGCAGAAAACAGAATAATAGCAATGATAGATGAACACGAAATTACAAGAAAAGCATATGAGCAAAAAGCAGAAATAATAGAAACTGCAAACGAAATGTCAAGAGAAATATCAAAAGGAACAAAAGACTATGCAGACAGCATACTTGCAAATTTAGAGTCTGCTATAAATAGTGTTAGTGTTACTTTAAATGAAGCAATATCAACAATAGAACAAAATAGAAAAGAACTAAAATAAGATAAATTAGGAAGTCAGAAATTTTAATGGAAGTCAAAAATTTTAAATTTATGGATTTCCTGTAATTTCTGACTTTTATGCTTTATATAGCATAATGTTAAAGGAGAAACAAATGCCAAGAGGAAGAAGAAGTAAAAAGAAAAATAATAAATTAGATTTACAAGTAGTTACATTAATTGTTGCAAGCATTTTATTAGCAATAGTAATATATACAAAAGCTGGGTATATAGGAGAAACATTAAGTCCAGTTTTAGGAGGAATAATGGGATGGATAAAATACATTATTCCATTAGGAACATTTGCAATTGCTATTTTTTTAGCATGTGATGAAGATAAAGATAATTTCACAAAAAAAATATTGCAATATGCAGTTTTTTTATTGTGCATAACAACAGTTATTACAGTAATTCAAATTTGGCAAGGAAAACTTAGCATAGCAGAAGGATTTGAAAAATCTATAGAGCAGGCATACAAAAATGGCAGTAAAAATATAGGTGGAGGAGCAGTAGGAGCTATTTGCGCAATAGGGTTAATAAATCTAGTTGATAAAATTGGAGCAATAATAATAGCTATAGGTGTAGCTGTAATAGATTCAATTTTCTTATTTGGAATAAAACCAGCAGAATTATTAAAAGAATATGTTGAAAATAGAAATGAAAGAAAACAAGAAGCAAAAGCACAAAGAATGGAACAAAGAAAATTAAGGGCAAATAAAGAAATAATCTCAAAAGAAAAAGAAGAGAAAAAGAAAAAACAAAAAATAATGCCAGAAGATAATATAGTAACAGAAGATCAAATAAATATAAAAATAGCAAATACAAATAATGAAGAACAAACATCTTTATTTAAAAAACAAGAAGAAATAAAAGAAGATAAATCAAAAGAAATTTTAACACTAGAACATGCTTTAACAGTTGAAGACGAGAATTATGAATTCCCAACAGTAGACTTCCTAACACCAGGTAAATCAGCAACAAAAATGGGTAAAAAAGCTGTAACAGATACAGCAAATAAATTACAAAAAACATTATATAGTTTTGGAGTATCTGCAAAAGTAGAAAATGTATCTGTTGGACCGACAATAACAAGATACGAATTAAAACCAGCAGAAGGAGTAAGAGTTAGTAAAATAGCAAATTTAGCAGATGACATAGCACTTAGCCTTGCAGCAGAAACAATAAGAATTGAAGCACCAATTCCAGGAAAACAAGCAGTTGGAATAGAAATACCAAACAAAGAAAAAGAAGTAGTACATTTAAGAGATATTATAGATAGCAATGAATTTAAAAGCGCAAAATCTAAATTATCATTTGCACTAGGTAAAAATGCAGCAGGAGAAGCAATTGTTACAGATATAGCAAAAATGCCACACGTTTTAATTGCAGGAAGTACTGGCTCAGGAAAGAGTGTATGTATAAACACATTAATTACAAGTATAATATATAAATCTAAACCAAGCGAAGTAAAACTTGTAATGGTTGACCCTAAAGTAGTTGAACTTTCTGTATATAATGGAATACCACATTTATTAATACCAGTTGTAACAGACCCTAAAAAAGCTGCAGGAGCGCTTGCTTGGGCTGTACAAGAAATGGTAAATAGATATCATTTATTTGCAGAAAAAAATGTTAGAGATATTGCAGGATATAATGAAGCTTTAGAAAAAGAAGGTGCAGAAGGAAAATTACCACAAATAGTAATAATAATAGATGAGCTTGCAGACTTAATGATGGTAGCTAAAAATGATGTAGAAGATGCTATATGTAGATTAGCACAAATGGCAAGAGCAGCAGGAATGCATTTAGTAATTGCAACACAAAGACCATCTGTTGATGTAATTACAGGTATTATTAAAGCAAACATAGCAAGTAGAATTTCTTTTGCAGTAACATCACAAGTAGATTCTAGAACAATATTAGATTCTGCAGGTGCAGAAAAACTACTTGGAAAAGGTGACATGCTATTTTTCCCAACAGGAGTTCTAAAACCAATAAGAATTCAAGGCGCATTTGTATCTGATGGAGAAGTAGAAAAAATAGTAAGTTTCTTAAAAGAAAACGGTGGACCTACATATAGTGAAGATGTATTGGAAAAAATAGAAAGAGCAAATACAACAGACAAAGAATTAGATGAGCAAGATGAGGATGAATTAGATCCATTTTTGATGGAAGCAATAGATACAGTTGTTGACTTAGGTCAAGCTTCAGCATCATTTATACAAAGAAGATTTAAAGTGGGGTATGCAAGAGCTGGAAGAATAATAGACCAAATGGAAGCAAGAGGAATAATTTCTGGATATGAGGGAAGTAAACCTAGACAGGTATTAGTTTCAAAAGAACAATGGCAGGAATTAAAAATGGCAAAACCAGTAAGCACAGAAACAGAATCAGAAGAATAATTATTAACGAAAGAAGGGTATAAGTATCTTGGGAAGAGAAGAGATTTTTTCTAAATTAAATATAAAAGATTATAATAATGAGTTAGAAAAAATATTAGAAAAAAAATCTTTTTCTGAAGGTACTAAGAATATCCTTCTTAATATTTTGTATAAAATGGAAACAGCATATGAAGATTATAACAAAGTTAAAGTTTATACAAATGCAAAAAAAGAAATGCTTCAAGAAATGCTAAAAATAATAGATAAAGATTGCAAAGAAATTGAATTAGTAAAGCCAAAACTGAATGAAGAGACAAAACTAGGAGATAAAAAATTTATTGTTGAAGATAGTAAAATAGTTTCTTATCCTAATGAAAAAACGGTTTGCTATGGACTGTATAATTTAAGTACTAATAAAATTAGCATTAATTCAAAATATAGTTTTTTAAAAAGACCATTGGAAAAAGTGTTAAATAAAGGGAAGACAATCGACTTAGAAGAAATAGTAAGAGATTTCGATGGTTGGTCTTGGAATGTAGTAAAAGAAGAAATAGAAAATTATATATGTAATATAGTATACCAAAACATAAAAATATTAGTAGGAAATGAATTTTTGCAAGAACAAATTACAAAAAGTAAGCAAATAGATTTTATAGAAGAATTAGATTTAAAATTAAAATTAAATTATGGAGAAGAGCTGGCACAAAAAATTTTAAATAGCTTATATAAAATATGTATTTTAGAGCAAATAAGAACTGATAATAAAAAGTTAAAAGATTTTATAAAAATAGAAAAAATACTTAAAAGAGACTTAGAAAAAATAAGTAATAAAAAGCAATACCTACAAGATTTAGCAAATGAAAAGAAAAAAACAGCTAAGGAAATAAAAAGAATAGACGAAATAATGAGCAACAGTGAAATACTAAGAAAAGAATTCATGCAAGGAAATTTAAGAAGAGAAAAGAAAATATTTAGCCTTAGTGATTATACAGATTTATTACAAAATAGAAGAGAAAAATTGTTAACAAAATTTAAAAAATGTAGTAAATTAATGCAACCATTTACTTATGTACAAATGAAGTTAGAGTTAAAAGAAAATGTAGAATTATTTGAGGAATTAGAATTAAATCAATATAATAGCGAAAAATTATTTAAAGAACTAATAGAATTCCAAAAAAATTTTTTAAAAGCATTTAACAAAACACTAAAAAAAGCTGAAACAAAAAAAGAAATAATAGAAAAAATATTCGTTTTTAGGTATTATAAGCTAATACCAATAAATGAAGAAGAAACAATTAAAGATATACAACAACTAAAAGCTGAGCTTAAAAAAACAGAAAAATATTTAATAACAAAGGCTTGTAATTTAAAAGCAATAAATATATTATGCAATGATGTTGAAAAAAATTATGAAATAATATCAAGTATATTTAATTATAGAATAATAGATTTAGAAGAGATTATTTTAGAAATTAAAAAAAACGAAGACAACTTTATTTTAGAAGTATATGATGATAATGCAATTGCAGGGACTATAAATTGTGAATACAATGAAAATTTTAATATAAAATTAAATAAAAAAGCAAAATTATTTATATAAAGGAGCG